>NZ_JASJXO010000071.1:0-14580 GCF_035018625.1 Subtercola sp. RTI3
GGGTGGGAGCGGGCGAAGTGAGAGCAGCGAGGGCGCGGGTGGCTGAGGTGCCGAGGGCCCAGCGGGAGGCGAGGGTTGCGATGTGCGAGCGGGATGCGGGGGAGAGGGGGCGCAGGGTGGCGTCGATGGGGCCGAGGTCGAGGGTGCGTACGACGCTGACCACGCGGGGGGCAACGTCGAGGTAGTCGCTGGCGGCGACGAGCTTCGCACGGAGCGATACGGAGAGAGGCGGGCCAGAGGAGTCACCGCCAGTGGAGTCACCGCCGCCACCAGAGGCAGCGGCGCGCAGCCCCTCCAGCGAGCCGTACTGCCCGAGCAGCGTGGCAGCCGTCTTCTCACCGATGCCGGCCACCCCGGGCAGCCCGTCGGAGGCGTCGCCGCGGAGCACAGCGAAGTCGACGTACTGGCGGGCATCCACCCCGTATTTGCTGCGAAGCACGCTGCCGGTCACGAGTTCGAGCCGGCTCATGCCGCGGGCCGTGTAGATCACGCGAACGTTGGCGTCGTCGTCGACCAGTTGAAAGAGGTCACGATCGCCCGTGACGATGTCGACGGCGGTGGTGGCACCCGTGGCGGGTGAGCCGCCAGACGCGAGCGTGCCGATCACATCGTCTGCTTCGTGGTCGGCCGCGCCGACGATGGCGATGTCGAAGGTCTCGAGAACCTCACGAATGACAGGCAACTGCAGCGTCAGGTTCTCGGGCACCACCTCGATGTCGACCCCGCCGGGCACCTCCTCAGCCACCCGGTGCGCTTTGTAGCTCGGTATGAGGTCGACGCGCCAGCGAGGACGCCACGCGTCATCCCAGCACGCGACCAGCGCGTCCGGCTCGAACTCGGTGACAAGCCGCGCGATCATGTCGAGCAGGCCGCGCACCGCATTCACAGGCGTTCCATCGGGGGCGTGAACGCTTTCGGGTACGCCGTAGAACGCGCGAAAGTACAACGATGCTGTGTCGAGGAGCATGAGCCGCTTCGCCATACCTACGATCATCGCACGCCGTCGACCTCTGGCACCGGATGCCCGCCGCCAGCTCAGCGCGCATCACACTGCGCATCGGAGACTCCGGGAGCCGGGCATCCGGGTCACGCGGCACATTCGTGCGCTGCGCCAGCCCCCGCGTCATCCCGCACGACAGGGTATTCTTGGATGACAGGGCCGCCGCTACCGCAGAGCCGTGACCGAGTGGCTTCTGCCGAGCTGACAGGAAAGGTGACCGGATGCCCCGCAAACGTATTGCCATCACCGTCGCCATGACAGCAAGCGCGGCTCTGGCCGTCGTTGCAGCCGTTTCGGTCTCGAGCGGTTGGGGCGCCGCGGTGCGGCCGGGCGGAGCGGGGCTGTCGTCGATTTCTGCCTCGTCGACCACTGCCTCGTCGACCGCTGCCTCGTCGAGCTCTGCATCGTCGACCTCTGCCCCGTCGAGTTCTGTGTTCGCGTCAGCGAGCGCGTCGGCCGACGCATCGGCCGGGCCCCCGTCTCTGCCGGTGCCGGTTCCGGGCCCGCCGGCCATGGTGGCGGCAGCCGTCTCGGGCGATGCGCCCCAAGTACCTTTCTCCTCTGGCGCCGAGAGCGTTCCGGTCAGCGCGTTCGGAAGCGCGCCGAGGAGTGTGCCCGGGAGCGGCGCCGTCGTGGTCGCCATCGGCGACTCGATCATGGACGGCCACGGGCTCGACGGCGGCGAGTCATGGCCTGATCTCGTCTCACCGACACAGAGCTGGACTCTCACCAACCTGTCGACCGATGGCTCCGGCTTTCTGATGGCGGGTGCGGAGGGGAACACCTTCCAAGCGCAGGCCGATGTGGCCGAATCGCTGAACCCCGACGTGGTGATCGTCTCGTCGAGCAGCAACGACCTCGGGCTCGACAGCAGCGATCTCGCCGCGGCCACCCGCTCCACCTTCACCAGCCTGAGGGCTGCGTTGCCCACCACCCGCATCATCGCCCTGAGCGCGTTCTGGGGCGATACCGAGGTGCCGGCAGAGCTGCAGCAGATCGACGAGGGTGTGCGGTCGGCCGCCCTGGCCGTCGGTGGCACCTACGTCGACATCGGGCAACCCCTCGCAGACCAGCCCGGGCTGATGCAAGACGATGACGTGCACCCCACGGCCGATGGCGAGCACGAACTGGCCGACACGATCGGGCCGCTGGTGCGCAACGCACTTTCGTCACCCTGACCCAATTAGATTAATCCGCAGGTGCGGAATTAGAATCTGTTTCATGTCGCATATTCGGATTCGTGATGCAGCGCAGTACTTGGGTGTCAGCGACGACACGGTACGACGATGGGTCGACGCCGGTGTTCTCGAGAGTCTGAAAGATGACTCGGGTCGCACCGTTGTCGATGGCCTTGCACTGGCCCAGTTGGCCCGCAAGAACGCCATCCTGCCCGATGACACGTCGCTGGTCGGGCGGTCTGCCCGCAATCGTTTCGTGGGTCTCGTCACCGAGATCATCAGCGACAAAGTCATGGCGCAGGTCGAGATGCAGTGCGGCCCCCACCGGGTGGTCTCACTCATGTCGAGCGAAGCCGTGCGCGAACTCGGGCTCGAACTCGGTTCGGTTGCCGTCGCCGTGGTGAAAGCCACGACGGTCATCGTCGAAACCCCTCCAGTAAAGGCCTGAAGCCATGACGCTACCTGTTCGAAGTTTCGCCGCACTGCTCATGGCTGCGGCGGTGATCATGGGTGCTGCTGCCTGTTCCAGCTCGTCGAACGGCAGCAGCGCGTCGGTCGGTAACGCCCCTTCCAGCTCGGCCACCACCGCACCGGGCGGCACTATCACCGTGTTCGCCGCCGCTTCTCTCAAAGCGACCTTCACGAAGCTCGGAACAGAGTTTCAGGCCGAGAACCCAGGTACGACCGTGACCTTCAGCTTCGCGGGCTCGTCTGACCTCGTGACCCAGATCACGGGTGGCGCGCCGGCCGATGTGTTCGCATCGGCCGACACGAAGAACATGACCAAGCTCACCGATGCCAAGCTCATCAGTGGCACCCCGGTGAACTTTGCCACCAACGTGCTCGAGATCGCTGTGCCGCCGGGAAACCCCGCCGGGGTGAAGACGTTCGCCGATCTCGGCAAGAGCAGCATCAAGACCGTCATCTGTGCGGTGGCGGTGCCCTGCGGTGCCGCAACAGCCACCATCGAGACGGCCACGGGCGTCACTATTCCCGCCGTGAGCCAAGAGTCGTCGGTCACCGACGTGCTCGGCAAGGTCAGCTCGGGTGAAGCCGACGCCGGCCTCGTCTACGTCACCGATGTGAAGGGTGCCGGCACAAGCGTCACCGGCGTTCCTTTCGCCGAGTCGAGCACGGCCGTGAACACCTACCCGATCGGCGCACTCGCGTCGACGAAGAGCAGCGCACTTTCACAGGCGTTCATCGCGTTCGTGACCGGCAGCACCGGCCAGGGCGTGCTGTCAGACGCAGGGTTCGGAAAGCCGTAACCTGCCCCTTATGAAAGCCTCCAGCGGGTACGCGGGCGTTCCCCGATGGGTTCTCGCCATCGCCATCATCGGCGCACTGTTCGTGGTGCTGCCGCTGGTGGCGATGGTCGTTCGTGTGAACTGGGGTCAGTTCATCCCGTTGATCACCTCGAAGGAGTCGACGGATGCCCTGCTGCTGAGCCTGCGCACCTCCGGTGCCGCCACTCTGCTCTGCATCATCGTGGGTGTTCCGATGGCGCTGGTGCTGGCGCGAACGCGGTTTCCGGGCCAGCGCATCGTTCGTTCGCTCGTACTGCTGCCGCTGGTGCTTCCCCCGGTGGTGGGAGGCATCGCGCTGCTCTACACGTTCGGGCGCCAGGGGTTGCTCAAGGCGCCGATGGATTTTCTGGGCATCCAGATCGCCTTCTCGACCACCGCCGTGATTCTGGCGCAGACCTTCGTGGCGCTGCCCTTTCTGGTGCTGAGCCTCGAGGGGGCGCTGCGAACGGTGGGCACGCGATATGAAGCCATCGGGGCCACGCTCGGAGCCGGCCCCACAACCGTTCTGCGCCGTATCACCCTGCCGCTGGTGCTGCCCGCGCTCGTCTCGGGGGCTGTGTTGTCGTTCGCCAGGGCGCTGGGCGAATTCGGTGCCACTCTTACCTTCGCGGGCAGCCTGCAGGGTGTCACGCGTACGCTGCCGCTCGAGATCTACCTGCAGCGGGAGAGCGACCCCGATGCGGCTGTCGCGCTCGCGCTCGTGCTGGTCGCTGTGGCCATTCTGGTGGTGGGACTGGCGCACCAGGCGAGCCTCGGCAACGCCGGGGGCAGGCAGAGGCTCTTGTGACCTTCACTTTCGACGCCCGTGTGGCGAGCCGTGACTTCGACGTGTCGTTCACCCTTGAGGAGGGCGAGACGGTTGCTGTGCTCGGGCCGAATGGGGCGGGAAAATCGACCCTGCTGAACCTCATCTCGGGGCTGCTGGCGGCCGACGATGGGCACGCCGAACTCGAGAGCGCAAGCCTGTTCGATACGCGGGCTGGCACGCAACACGGCTCGAAACCGCCGCACCAGCGCGCGGTCGCGCTGCTCGCGCAGGAGGCGCTGCTGTTTCCGCACCTGAGCGTGCTGAACAATGTCGCCTTCGGGCCGCGAAGTGCAGGCGCCCGTCGTCAGGCATCGCACGCTGCAGCCCGCCGGTGGCTCGCCGAGGTCGACGGCAGCGAGTTCGAGAACCGCAGGCCAGCGCAGCTCTCTGGTGGACAGGCGCAACGCATTGCCGTGGCCCGGGCACTCGCCGCCGAGCCGCGGCTGCTGCTGCTCGACGAGCCGATGGCGGCCCTCGACATGGCGGTCACGCCGGCCATTCGCCGCATGTTGAAGCGGGTGCTCGCGGGGCGTACCGCGCTGATCGTGACGCACGATATCCTCGACGCCTACACGCTGGCCGACCGGGTGCTCGTCATCGAGCGAGGCCGAGTCGTCGAAGACGGCCCCACCCGGGAGGTGCTCGAGCGGCCCCGTACGGCGTTTGCTGCGGGCATCGCGGGGCTGAGCATCCTGAGCGGTGTGCGCACCCCGACCGGCCTCCGCACCGACGACGGTATCGAGCTGGCGGTGTCGACCGGCGCCGCGGCGGCGAACGCGACCGAGTGGCCGGCTCCGGATGCTGGCACCGCCGTCATCGTGGCCGTTCGCCCCTCTGCGGTGACGGTGTCGAACCGCCCGCCCGCCGCAGCCGTCAACGCCATCGAGGGTGTCATCACCGACCTCGAGCAGCGCGGCGACCTCGTGCGGGTGCGCACCGATCGCCTCGCGGCAGACCTCACTGCTCGCCGCGTGGCCGAACTCGACCTCACCGACGGCTCGCGCTCCTGGTTCAGCTTCGATCCCGGGGCGGCCGCACTCTACCCGGCCACGCGGCCCCGAGCCCGCTAACCGCCCCGCGCCCGCTCGCCGCCTACCTCTCGGTCGCGCCGTCGCCCTGCCCGAGGTGCAGCGTGCCCTTCACCCGCTCGATGCCCTCTGACAGCAGCGCCTCAGCCGAATCCTTCGCCACCTCGAGCAGGTACGGGTCACCCTTCAGCAGTGCCAGAGCGGTGTTCTTCGCGAACTCCGCCGTGATGTGCGCGGGCAGTGGCGGAACGTTCTTGCTGCAGTACGCATCGATCAGCGTGACGCCGCGGTGGGCGAAGGCCCGGTCGAGCGCCGCCTCGACCTCGTCGTCGGCCCGCACCCTGACCGCTTCGAAGCCCAGCAGCTCGGCCCAGCCCGCGTAGTCGACCGATTCGACGTCTTGCGCCGTGCGCCACACCGGGTTGCCGTCTTCGGTGCGCATCTCCCACGACACCTGCCCGAGGTCGTCGTTGTGCATGACCACGATGACCAGCTGCGGGTTGCTCCACCGGCTGAGGTACTTCTTCACCGTGATGAGTTCGTTCATTCCGAGCATCTGAAACGCTCCGTCGCCTATCGTGCACACCACTGTGCGGTCGGGGTACGCGAACTTCGCCGCGACCGCGTAGGGCATGGCCGCGAGCATCGTGGCGAGCCGGCCCGACATGTCGCCGAGCATCCCGTCGCGCAGCCGAATGTGGTGCCCGTACCAGTCGGCCGTCGTACCGGCATCGGCCGTCACGATGGCCCGAGGAGGCAGCCGCTTGTTGAGCTCGTGGATGACCCGCCGCGGGTTCACGCCGTCGGAGTACTCGAGCGCTGCCTGCGCCGCCATCTCCTTCTCCCACGACACCATTTCGTCGGCGATACCGTTCTGCCATGACAGATCGGTCTTCGCATCGAGGTGCGGGATCAGCGCTTCGAGCGTGGCCTTGACGTCTCCCCACACGTTCAGCTCGGTGGGGTAACGCAGCCCCATCTGCTCGGGCTTCAGGTCGACCTGCACGGCCCGCGCCTGGCCGCTCTCGGGCAGAAACTGCCCGTACGGGTAATTGGTGCCGAGTAGCACCAGCGTGTCGCAGTGTTTCATCTGCTTGAGGCTCGGAAGTGAGCCGAGCAGCCCGAGCTGCTGGGTGTGATGTGGAACATCAGAGGGCACAACCTGCTTGCCGCGAAGCGCAGTAATGATGCCGGCACCCGCGAGCCGCGCAGCTTCGAGCACCTCGGCGGTCGCTCCGGTGGCGCCGTGCCCCACGAGGAACGTCACCTTCTGGCCGGCGTTGATGATGCCCGCCATTTTCACTATCTCGCTCTCGGGCGGTGTGATGGCCGTGGATGCTCCCACCGCGCTCGAACGCGACACCCAGTTCGCCGGGCTCGGCTCGACCATCTTCATCGCCTGCACGTCGTGCGGAATCACGATGACCGCCGGCCCGAGCCGCAGCCGCGCGGTGCGGAAGGCGGTGTCGACGACGGCCTGAGCCTGTTCGGGCGACACGATGGTCTGTACGTACACGGCGACGTCGGCGAATACGCGCTCGAGGTTCGACTCCTGCATGGTGAACGTGCCGAGCGCGTTCAGGCCCTGCTGGCCGACGATGGCGACCACCGGCTGGTTGTCCATTTGCGCGTCGTACAGGCCGTTCAACAGATGGAACGCGCCGGGGCTCGAGGTTGCGATGCACACGCCGGTCTCGCCGGTGAACTTGGCATGCGCCGTGGCCATCAGGCCGCAGATCTCCTCGTGCGTCGGGCGGATGTACTCGAGCCCGGTGCCCTCCTTCTCTGCCTTGCCGAGCGCGCCGTCGAACGCGCCTGCGCCGTCACCGGGAAACCCGAAGACCCGCGTGACTCCCCACTCTGTGACGCGCTGAATGACGAAGTCGCTGACGGTAGCCATGGGCAGAACCTTTCGTGGGGGCGGTTCTTCGACCGTATTCCCGGGCGCCGCGGCGCAGAAAGGGATTGACAGCCCGCACGGGCTGGCCGTGTCAGGCGTCGGGCGCCGCGCCGAGCTTCGCTGCCAGGTACTCCAGCGCCAGAACGTAGCCGAGCGGCCCCGCGCCGCAGATCACCACGTCAGCCACCGCCGACACGAACGAGTGGTGGCGAAACTCTTCACGCTTGTGGATGTTACTGAGGTGCACTTCGGCCACGGGCAGTTGTACGGCGCTGAGCGCGTCGGCGATGGCCACCGAGGTGTGTGAGTAGGCGGCGGGGTTCAGGATGATCGCGTGCGCGCTCGTGCGGGCATCCTGAATCAGATCGACGAGTTCGCCCTCGTGGTTGCTCTGCGCGAAGGTCACCGTCACACCGAGCTCGGCAGCCCTGGCCGTGACCAGTTGCTCGACGTCGGCGAGCGACTGGCTGCCGTAGATGCCGGGTTCGCGGAGCCCCAGGAGGTTCAGGTTCGGTCCGTTGATGACACTGACCGTGATGTTCGGGGCCGGCGTCGGGGGTGGTGGGGTCATCGGGCGGTTCTCTCTGCTGGCGGCCGGGGTGCTTACACCGTACCGTTCTGGCAGAATCGCTGCCCGCATTGGGAATGAACGGCCGATTCGCAGCATTGGTAGGAGAGATGTCTACTCACCCTTCCCCGCACACACTCACCGATCGCCGCGGATGGATCGCGGTGCTCTCGGTGGCCCTCGGCTCGTTCGTACTCGTGCTTTCAGAATTCTTGCCCATCGGGTTGCTGCCCGCGATCGCAGCCGACCTGAACATCAGCGTGGGTACCGCCGGTCTCGTCGTTGTCGCGACGGGTCTCACGGGGGCGATCGGGGCACCCCTCGTGACCGTCGTCACCTCGCGGGTCGACCGACGCATCGTGCTGGTCTCGCTCACCGCTCTTCTCGTGATCTCCGACGTGCTCGGTGCCTTCGCCGCGAATCTGCCCACGCTGATTCTCGCGCGCATGCTGCTCGGCCTTGCCATTGGCGGGTTCTGGTCGATCGGCGCCGGAATCGCCAGCCGTCTGGTGCGTGAGAGCAGCGTGATTCGTGCCACCTCGTTCATCACCGCCGGGGTCTCGCTCGCCACCGTGGTGAGCCTGCCGCTCGGCGCCTTCGTCTCCGCAGTCGCCACCTGGCGCACGGCCTTTTTCATTGGCGCAGCGCTCGGCGCCGTCGCACTGCTGCTGCAGATCGCTCTGCTGCCGCGCATTCCTGCCATTCAGCGTGTGCGGTTCGCGACCCTCGGCCAGCTGCTGTTGATTCCGCGCGCGCGCATCGGGCTGATCGCCACCGCGCTCGCGTTCATGGCCCAGTTCGCCGCGTACACGTACGTTGCCCCCTACCTGCAAGACCTGGTGCAGATCAACCCGACCACGATCACCATCGCACTGCTGGCGTTCGGCGTCGCCGGTATCGCGGGCAACTTCATCGCCGGGTTCACGCTCAGCCGCAGTGTCACCGGCACCCTCGCGGTGACGAAGGTGGTACTTGCCATCGCCGTCGTCTCGCTCCCGCTGCTGGCGTGGTCGCTGCCGGGTGTGTTCGCGCTGCTGGTGCTCTGGGGGCTCGTGTGGGGAGCTCTGCCTCTGGGGCTGCAGACGTGGATGTCGCAGGCCGCCCCCGGGGCATCCGATGGCAGTCTCGCGCTGTTCGTCACGACCATTCAGCTCGCCATCGCGACCGGCTCGATCGTCGGGGGGCTCGGTGTGAGTGCGTTCGGAGTGGCCTTCGTCTTCTACCTCGCGGGCGGCATCGCGCTCGCCGGGCTCCTGGTGTTGCTCTCGCTCGGTCGCCAGCGCCGCGCTGTCGCTGTCGTGACCGGTTCGGTGCCTGTCGCAAGTTGACCCACCGCCGCCACACCGTGAACACTCACGCAACACTGGGCCTACGTCGGGTCTTTTTTCAGGCGGGAGCGTTAATCTGAAATGGTGAGCGCAGCACTGACGGGTTCTATGACCGACCGAACAGAGCCCCACGCTGTCTACGCTCCGACCCCGTGGAGCGACGGCGTGTGGTTCATGGCGCACGACGGCCGGTGCCTTGGCTGGGTGCGCTGGTACAGCGACGGCGAGCACGAATTCTTCGGCGTCTACTCGTACGGCTGCGACCAGCAGGGTCTGAGAGTGTGGTTGTCGTCGCACGAGAGCCTCGCAGGCGCCGCCGCATGGATGGGCGCCAACGTCGGGCAGTTGCTCGAGCGTTCTCGGCGGCTCGGCCCCGACCCGGTGAACCCGCTGGGCCTGCACGAACGCCGCCGCTAGCTCGGCCACACCTGTCGGCACTGCCGGGTCTGCCATGCCTATGTGAACAGCTGTCAGGCCTCTCTGAACAGTCAGAGTTCGGTCAGATGATCCATCGGGTTGACGCGCTTGCGTCGCAACTCGCGCTGGCCGGGAGGGGCATCGCCCACATACAACCAGCCGAGCAGGTTCTCGTTCGGCCGCAGTTCGTGCATCTGCCGCACTGGCTCCGAACGGGTCTGCTGACCCGTTCGCCACATCACACCCCAGCCCGCTTCGTCGAGCAGCAGTGAGAGTGCGTGGGCGACTCCGGATGCGACGGCCTCCTGCTCCCAGTACGGTACCTTCGCGCTCGGCTGGTGAACGACCACCAGTGCGATGAGCAGGGGAGCGCGGTGCATCTTCGCCACCAGCTTCTCGCGGTTCGCACCGGGCCCCTCGGCGTCGGCCAGAGCATGCCCCAGCCGATCGCGAGCGGCCCCGCGAAGCTCGATGAGGCGCCACGGCCGCAGCGAGCTGTGGTCGGCTACCGTGCCGGCGGCCTCGACCAACGCAAACAGATCGCGGTGCGAGGGGGCAGAGGCCCCCACCTTCGACACCGAACGACGGTGCAGCAGAGAGTCGAGTGCCGACACGGTGCAGCCTGCCTAGGCTTCTTCGTCGAACGAGAGCGAAACCGAGTTCATGCAGAAACGGTCACCGGTCGGCGTCTGAGGTGCGTCGTCGAACAGGTGCCCGAGGTGCGAGCCACAGTTCGAGCAGCGAACCTCGGTGCGAACCATGCCGAGGCTCTTGTCTTCGATCAGTTCGACCGAGTCGGAGTCTTTCGGCGCGTAGAAGCTCGGCCACCCGCAGTGCGAGTCGAACTTGGTGTCGCTGCGAAAGAGTTCTTGCCCGCACGCCTTACAGCGGTAGACGCCTTCGCGCTTCTCGTCGAGCAGCTCGCCCGTCCACGGGCGCTCGGTGGCAGCCTGGCGCAGAACGGCGAACTCTTCGCGGTTCAGCTTGCGCTTCCACTCTTCGTCTGACTTGGCAACTTCGTAGCTCATGGTCTCCTCTTTCCACGCGCGCCGACGGTCTCGATCGGCTGAGGGCGCGTTCCATCATCACAGTAAACTCGAACCCGTGTCTGACCATTCCATCATTCAGAAAACGTTCAGTGAGTTCACGACCAGCGAACTCTACGCCGCGCTGAAACTGCGTACCGATGTGTTCCTCGTCGAGCAGGGTGTCGATGAGACCGAGCTGGATGGCCGTGACCTCGAGCCCGGCACCGTTCACTTCTGGCTGGCCGACGGCGCCGAAACCGTCGCGTACCTCCGTACTCTCGAAGACGAAGTGCCTGAGCACCTCGATGCGAAGAGAATCATCGGTCGCGTGGTGGTGGGGCCGGCGTTCCGGGGCAACGGGCTCGCCCAGCGCCTGGTGGCCTCCGTCATCGAGCGCTTCGGCCACGAGGCGCTCTTGCTGCACGCGCAGAGTTACATTGCCCCGCTGTACGAGAAGTTCGGTTTCGAGGCGTTCGGTGACGAGTATGTCGAGGCGGGCATCCGGCACCTGAGCATGTATCGTGCCGGGGCGTAGAGCGACTGGCGAAGCGGCTCTGGGTGCTCGCACGCGTGGCTTGCACCCTCTGCCAAGGTGCCGAGCCCTAGAATTGGCGAAACTTGGCGCTGCAGAGGGCGGCCGGGTGTCGACGAGCGAGACCACGAGTAGATGAGGGGTGGCAAGCGCATGACTGAACCCGCAGCAACCCCTGCACTCACGGCAGAGCCCGGCACTCTCGCTGAGCGCGACCGCCGCATTCTCGAATTCGAACGCATCTGGTGGCAGCACGTGGGCAAGAAAGAGCAGGCCATTCGCGAAGAATTCGGCCTCTCTGCTGCTCGGTACTACCAGATCGTCGGTACCCTGCTCGAATCGCCCGCAGCGCTCGCATTCGACCCCATGCTCATCAAGCGGCTCCAACGAGTACGAGACACGCGGCTGGCAGCCCGGTCTGCACGTCTTCTTTCCCGCGACGAATAAAGATCGGCCCACGCCCTCACCATGCCTACCGAACCGCAGGATTCCTTTGACCGTGCCGTCTTCGACGGCCCCCGCCGCGGCGTTCATCGTGGACCGAAGCCACGCGGCCGCGGCTGGGTGACCTTCGCGTGGGCTGCGCTCGCGACCGGCGTGCTGGTCGGCCTCGGGGTCGTGGGGCTCTTCGCCATCAACAACAAGATCAACTTCGTGGGTACGAGCGGTGGCGATTCGTCGGCCGTCGCGAGCGACGCCGTCACCCCGACGCCCACCGTCGAGCCCACCACGAACGCGGCTGCGAAGGTGACCATTCTGAACGGAACCACCGTTGCCGGGCTCGCGACGCGGGCCGGAACACAGGCCACGACGGCCGGCTGGGCCGTCGGTGCCGAGGCCAACGCCAGTACGACAGACATCACGGCGTCGACCGTCTACTACGCCGACGCGGGCAATGAAGGAGCCGCCAAGGGCCTGGCGGCGGCGCTCGGCGGCATTGCTGTGCAGCAATCGACACAGTTTCAGGGGGCCGACCTCACAGCGGTACTGGGTACCGATTACAAAGACCCCGGAAAGTGAAGAAACACCTCTTGTATTTCGGGATTGTTTAATCCTTGTTGAATTGTCGTCACGAGTCCCCACATTGACTGCCTGCACCGTTTTACTAGGGAAACGGATCATTTCACTCGAAATGGTGGCACGTAACACAGCAATTGGGAGTAACAATGGCGAACGGAACCGTCAAGTGGTTCAACGCTGAAAAAGGCTACGGCTTTATCACGGTAGAGGGTGGCGGGCAAGACGTCTTCGTTCACTACTCCGCCATCGACATGGGTGGCTACAAGGTTCTCGAAGAGGGCCAGCAGGTCATCTTCGAAGTGGGAACAGGCTCTAAGGGCCCCCAGGCGGAGTCAGTTCGCCTGGCCCAGTAGCCAATACCGGTCTCGTCCCCGGGCGTTCACTTGCACTCGCACCCTACGAGTGCCAGTATTGGTCTTAGCACTCTCGCTATTTGAGTGCTAAACCTTTATGAATCTTTCATGACGCCCGGGAGGGACGAGAAACACACATGGCAAAGATTATTGCTTTCGACGAAGAGGCCAGACGCGGCCTCGAGCGTGGACTCAACATTTTGGCTGACGCCGTCAAGGTGACGCTCGGCCCGCGCGGTCGCAACGTCGTACTTGAGAAGAAGTGGGGTGCGCCCACCATCACGAACGATGGTGTGTCCATCGCCAAAGAGATCGAACTCGACGACCCGTACGAGAAAATCGGTGCGGAGCTCGTCAAAGAGGTCGCCAAGAAGACTGACGACGTCGCAGGCGACGGAACGACGACCGCTACGGTTCTCGCCCAGGCCCTGGTTCGCGAAGGCCTGCGCAACGTCGCAGCCGGTGCCGACCCGATCAGCCTGAAGAAGGGCATCGAGAAGGCTGTTGCAGCCGTCATCGCCGAGCTCGTCAACAACGCCAAAGAGATCGAGACCAAAGAAGAGATCGCGGCTACCGCATCGATCTCCGCTGGTGACCCCGAGATCGGCGCGCTGATTGCAGAAGCAATCGACAAGGTCGGTAAAGAGGGTGTCGTCACCGTCGAGGAGTCGAACACGTTCGGCACCGAGCTCGAGCTGACCGAGGGCATGAGATTCGACAAGGGTTACCTGTCGCAGTACTTCGTCACCGACCCCGACCGTCAAGAGGCCGTCTTCGAAGACCCCTACATCCTGATCGTCAACTCGAAGGTGTCGCAGATCAAAGATCTGCTCCCCATCGTCGACAAGGTCATCCAGGCCAACAAGCAGCTGCTCATCATTGCTGAAGACGTCGATGGCGAAGCACTCGCCACGCTCGTCGTCAACAAGATCCGCGGCATCTTCAAGTCGGTTGCCGTCAAGGCTCCCGGCTTCGGCGACCGTCGCAAGGCGCAGCTGCAAGACATTGCCATCCTCACCGGTGGCCAGGTCATCTCCGAAGAGGTCGGCCTCAAGCTCGAGAACGTCACGCTCGACCTCCTGGGCCGTGCGCGCAAGGTCGTCATCACCAAAGATGAGACCACCATCGTCGAAGGTGCCGGCGACGCCGAGCTCATCGCCGGTCGCGTGCAGCAGATCCGCAACGAGATCGAGAACACCGACAGCGACTACGACCGTGAGAAGCTGCAAGAGCGTCTCGCGAAGCTCGCTGGTGGCGTCGCCGTCATCAAGGCCGGTGCCGCAACCGAGGTCGAGCTCAAAGAGCGCAAGCACCGCATCGAAGATGCCGTGCGCAACGCCAAGGCAGCCGTCGAAGAGGGCATCGTCGCCGGTGGTGGCGTAGCGCTCATTCAGGCTGGCAAGACCGCTTTCGAGAAGCTCGAGCTCACGGGTGACGAGGCGACCGGTGCAAACATCGTTCGCGTCGCCATCGACGCTCCGCTCAAGCAGATCGCTGTCAACGCGGGCCTCGAGCCCGGTGTTGTCGCCGAGAAGGTGCGCAACCTGCCCGTCGGATGGGGCCTCAACGCCGCAACCGGCGAGTACGTCGACATGCTGGCTGCCGGAATCAACGACCCGGTGAAGGTGACGCGCTCTGCCCTGCAGAACGCCGCATCCATCGCCGGTCTGTTCCTCACCACCGAGGTCGTCGTCGCCGACAAGCCGGAGCGCAACTCTGCTCCCGTGGGCGACCCGTCAGGCGGAATGGACTTCTAAGTCCTCCACCCCTCACCACCACAAGCGGGCTGTCTCCTTCGGGAGGCGGCCCGCTTTGGCGTTCCCGCCCCGATTCGGCTCGTCGGAGCGGTGGCACTCACGAATCGGCGGCCCTTGCTCAGACTTCCGCTGTATTCGCCGCGGTTCGAACGAGGGCCGCCGATTGCGTTGTCTCCGGCGTACGCAGCGCAGCGAGCAGGCGCAGCAGGCGCAGCAGCGCAGCGAGCAGGCGCAGCAGGCGCAGCAGCGCAGCACAGCAGGCGGCCACAGCGAGCAGGTGAGGAAGCAAGCCAGTCCGCGGGCGCTGGCGGGGGAGTGGGTCAGGCCGTGTCTCTTATACACATCTCCGAGCCCAC
>NZ_JASJXO010000072.1:0-14449 GCF_035018625.1 Subtercola sp. RTI3
CCACGGAATCGTCGTCATCGGAAGCATCAGACCGAACGTGTCGTCCGAGAACCGGTTAACAGATATCGGGTTCGTTGGACCAGATCTGCTGCCAGAGCCCTTCCGGGAACGACGTGAAGGCGAGGATGTCTGCTCGGGCGGCATCGAGGTGGTCGTGCGCGTCGGGGAGTTTGTCTTCGACGTAGTCCAGGAGCCGGTCGAACTGGGCGTGCACCGATGATGCGTCGGGCTGGTCGTACACCGAGTGCAGCAAGGTCTTCACCCATGGCCACGACGACTTCGGTGTCGCACTCATCAGGTTCGCGGCGGTGTGGGTACGGCAGCGCTGCCATGCAGCCCCTGGCAGGGTCGCGGCTGTCGCGGCGACAAGACCCTGGTGTGCGTCTGAGATGACGAGTTTCACACCCGTCAGGCCGCGGGCGGTGAGGTCGCGGAAGAAAGCCAACCAGCTGGCGCCGTCCTCAGCTGATGGGACTTGCAGGCCGAGGATCTCGCGGTGCCCGTCACCGTTCACACCGGTCGCGATCATCACGGACACGTTCACGACCCGGCCGCCCTCACGCACTTTCACTGCCAACGCGTCCGCGGCGACGAACGTGTACGGGCCGGCGTCCAACGGTCGGCTGCGGAAGTCGGCGACGTGTTCGTCGAGCTCTTTCGCCATCACTGATACCTGCGATTTCGACAATGACGTGATACCGAGGGTGTCGACGAGTTTCTCCATCCGCCGGGTCGATACCCCGAGCAGGTAACAGGTCGCTACGACCGTCGTGAGGGCACGTTCCGCGCGGCGGCGCCGCTCGAGTAGCCAGTCCGGGAAATAGCTACCTTGCCGAAGCTTCGGGATCGCGACATCGATCGTGCCCGCCCTGGTGTCGAAGTCACGGTGCCGGTACCCGTTGCGCCGGTTCGTACGGTCGTCGGACACAGTGCCGTAGGCCGCACCGCATACCGCGTCGGCGTCAGCGGAAAGCAGAGTGTTGATGAAGGTGCTGAGCATGTCGCGCAGCAAACCCGGAGAGGCCTGCTCAAGATGTTCCTGAAGGAAGCGGGCAGGGTCGATACTAGGTGCGACGGTCATCGCGGTGTCTCCTTTTCGAGAGGGATTTTAGAAGGTACTTCTCGAAGGATCACCCGGTGACCGTCGCCATTCAAGACGACACGCTCACCGCGATCCTATACACCACGCTATTGGACGCAACCCGGTCCGCGAAGGTGATGGCGAACGCGTTCAGCGCGGGCTTCCAGCGCATCGTCCATCGGGTGCGGCCTTGACCGGTTGGGTCAAGGCTACGAGTGACAAGATACAGGCACTTCAGCGCGGCCTGCTCGGTAGGGAAATGACCCCGTGCTCGGACCGCGCGCCGGTATCTCGCGTTCAGCGACTCGATCGCATTCGTGCTACAAATCACGGTACGAATCTCGAGGTCATACGCCAGGAATGGTGTGAATTCTTCCCACGCGGACTCCCATAACCGGATGATCGCGC
Source organism: Subtercola sp. RTI3 (assembly GCF_035018625.1). NCBI lineage: Bacteria > Bacillati > Actinomycetota > Actinomycetes > Micrococcales > Microbacteriaceae > Subtercola > Subtercola sp. RTI3. The sequence continues at coordinate 1,490 of NZ_JASJXO010000072.1, forward strand.
CGTATCTCGTGCCCCATTTCTCGGTGAGGTCATCGAGTGCGACCCTGGCCGCAGCCGGTGATGGTGCGGTGTAAATCGGTTTCACGTCACGTTTCAGCGCGTCCCAGTCCTGCTTGGACGCGAGCCGGAACGTGTTCCGCAGCAAATGGATGACACAGACTCCCGCTGTCAACCTGGTAGTGATTTTTGGTTCTTGCGAGTGGGCGCGGCCGAGTCCGGGCTGGCCGTTGCTCCCAGTCCGGTGGCGTGTGTGGTTGGCGTCAGCTGGCGGTCGTGAGTGCTAAACCACCGCGGTCGGGCACGGAGGGAGGTGCCAGCTCTTTTTGCTGGATGGCGGTGAGTGCGTCGCGGCGGTGGGGGTGCTGGTCGGGGTCGTAGAGGGTGTTGTCGTGCCAGCATTTCCAGAGGATCCGGACCCAGCGGGCGGCGATGCCGCGGAGTGCGCGGTGGTGTGCTTGGCCGTTGGAGCGCGCGGTTTCGTAGAGGACGCCTGACCAGTGAGGGTCTTCGCGGACGGCGACGAAGGCCCACCAGTCGATCATGTGTCGCATGCGTTTGTTCGCGGCGTAACGGAACCGGACCTGCCGGGTGCGGCCTGATGCTTTCGTGACGGGGGCGAGTCCGGTTTCGGCGAGCAGCGCCGCCGCTGACGGGAACCGGGCCCTGTCTTCGCCCATCCCGGCAAGAAGTGTCGCGGCGGTCACGGGACCGATCCCGGGGAAACTGGTGAAGATGTGAGTGTCGGGATGCAGGGCGAGGAGTCGGTCTATCTCGCTGTCATATTCTCTGACGTGCTGGTTGAGCAGCTGGAGTTGCTGTGCGAACCGGGTCGCGGTGAACGCTTTGCCCTGATTGGTGCCATCGCTTGCGGCCAGCAGGTGCGGCCGGATTCTTTCCACGAGCGTCTCGGCGGGTGTCCGGCCGGAGTAGTGCTCTCGGGTGATGAAGCTGACCATCCGTTTGTGGCTGACCCGGGCGGCCTGCGCGGGCAGCGGGTAGCGGTGGATGAACTCCAAAGAGATGTTCCGGTCCAAGGTGGAGAAGAGGTGGAGTACGGCGGGGTTGTACGCCTCCATTGTGGCGCGGAGCTGGTTTTCTAGATCGCGCTGGTTGCGGATGACGCGTTCGCGGTCCCGGATCACCGCGCGCAGCTGCATCAGCGCTGGGGATGCGGGTAGCAGCGGGCGCCAGTGCGAGTGTTCGTGGCGGAGAGTGTCGGCAAGCACGAATGCGTCGAAGGCATCGGATTTCTTCGCGGCGAGTTGGTATCGTTCCCGGGCCCTCGCTGAGATCTTCGGCGATATCGAGAACAGTTCGATGTTGAGGGTGAGGAGACGTTCAACGAGGAGGCCCTCGCTTCTCTCGATCGCGGCACGGACAACACCTGAGGGTGCTCGCAACGCCTGGCAGAGGTCGTTCAGACCGTCGACGGTGTGCGTGAATCGTTGCTGAAGGACGGTGTTGCCGTCTGAGTCGATGAGGCAGAGTTGGTGGAACGAGCCGCCCCAATCGATGCCGGCGAAGACATCGGTGATGTTGGAGTGGTGGTGTGGTTGAGCCATGAGGCTGTGGTGTCCTTCCTGATTTTCAAGAATCCACCCGGTACCGGTGATGCGTGGCAGCCTCGCGTCAGAACCTTATCTCGGCAATCACCGTCCTACTTGGTGTCGCTACTCCCGCTGGCTGATTCACGATTCTGCCCCGCGGCGGTCGAACGGGTCTGTATGTGGACCTCGAAGGTGACAGGTCTGAATAGGTCCTGACCGCCACGGCGCAGGTGACCGACCGGAACATCCGGCCACTCCTATTGTGGATGGATAAGGTCTGAGTGATCGCTTCCGGCCACACCAAACCGATCGAGTCCGGCAGGCCTTTCAGGCCGTCGCAGACGACCATGCAAACATCGTTCACAACACGGTTCTTCAGCTCCGTGAGCACATGCAACCAGTACTTCGCACCCTCACCACCGTCCCCAGCCCAGAGGCCGAGGATGTCACGGTTCCCATCGACCGTGACCGCCAGTGCCACATAGATGGGCCGGTTAGCGACCTGCCCGTTACGGATCTTCACATGGATACAGTCAATGAAGACCACCGGGTACACCGCCCCGGATCAAGAGGCCTGTTTTGCCACTCGGTCATGCCCTCGATCACCCGGTCGGGGATCGCCCCGATCGTGGTCTTTGACACCTCGGCAGCGTACACCTCCGCCACATGGGCGCTGATGTCACCATGAGTAAGCCCGCACGCTAACAATGAGAGCACGATTTCATCGACACCGGTCAGCCGGCATTGGTGCCGCCTGACGATCTGCGGCTGGAACGACCCTTCCCGGTCCCGTGGGACCTCGATCGGGACCGGCCCGATATCGGTCAGCACCGTCTTCGTCCGCGACCCATTCCGGGCATTCGTGACCGCACCGGCGCGTTCGTGCTTGTCGTAACCCAAGTGATCGGTCAGCTCGCCCTCCAGCGCCGACTCGAGTACCAGCTTCGTCAGCTGACCCAGCAGACCACCCTCCCCGGTCAACGCGACACCCTGCTCGCGGGCCCTACCGATGAGCTGCTCCACGAGCCGCCCATCGACCACGTCATTCTGCTTCACCGTCGCCACGGCTTCGTCCTCCAGCACGTCCTCCAATACATCGGTCATCATGTTCCTCCTTGCCAGGAGTTACACCGAAAATCGTACAGACCCGTTATACCCTCCGATCTCTCGATGTGTGTACGGGGAAGAATTCTCAGACGAGGACTCTTCGCGCTGGTGTCACAGGTCGGGGAACCGATACGACCGCCCTCGAATTGGCAGTCCAACGCATCTCACTGGACCCAAAAGTTACCTCGGGCCGGTGGTGGGCTATCGATTCCGAAATTTAGTCCGTTCAGTCTCTTCGTTCCCATAATGAGTCCCCGGTGCTGTTGAAAATTTGGGCCTTTGAAGTTCCACACGCCTCTTTCTGCTCAGTTGGCTCCGAAGACGAGACCGTAACCTCACGGACGCCTCTACGCCGGAGTCCGGCATTTCTCGTCTCTTCACCGGAGCAAAGGTGCGCACGGGAACGTCCGATCAGGACTGCCCCATTCAGCTCTTGACTTGGGACTGATCCCATGGGATCGTTCCCAATAAGTTGGCTTAGCAGCCATATTTTGTTCATAGCTTGTTCGTATCGTGAATCAAAGATGAAATTCACCCCACTCGTTGACCTTGGAGGTCTCATGAAATCCACATTCCGTGCCATCGCTTTTGGCACCGTCGGGTGCGCCGCACTCATCGGTCTCCTCGCCGGCTGCTCGTCTTCACCTTCGGGGTCATCCTCGGCGTCTTCCGCGCCGGTTAAGGGCAGCACAATTGTGGTGTATTCGCCTCAGGGTGCGGACACGCGTGGCCCGTACATTGCGGCAGAGGCAGAGAAGCAGCTCGGCATCACTGTCACTTTTGTGTCTGGTGGTGGTGGTGATCTGACGACCAGGCTTTTGGCTGAGAAGAACAACACCCAGGCCGACGTCGTCTTGGGGCTGGGCGAGGCGCAGATGAACCAGGTCGCATCCGCAGGAATCTTCGAGCCGTACACGCCGTCTTGGGCGGAAACGGTACCGGAGGCTCTTCGTGGGTCGAACGGGGACTTCACCCTTGCCACACAGACTCCTATTGTGTTGGCGTACAACACCGACAAAATGTCCTCCTCGGATGCTCCGACGTCGTGGGTCGACCTAGCGAAGCCGGAATACAAAGACAAGTTCACCTTCCCGGCAATCACTAGCCAGACAGGTCAGGCGGCCGCGGTCGGTATCTTGTGGCGGTTCGCTGACCACACGACTGGCGACGTTACGGACCAGGGTTGGCAGACCCTGTCGGCCATCATGGCTAATTCTGTTCAGGTCTCGCCTGGTCAGAAGTTCGACTACGGTACCGTCGCAAGCGGCGCCCAGCCCATCGTTGTGACCTACCTCGGCGGTCTTCAGACAGCTGAAAAGGACAACTCTTTGACGATGCAGATCGTCAACTCGGATGGCGGTTCCCCCTACGTTCAGACCGGTGTCGGCCTGGTAAAAAACTCCGCCGAAGCATCCGCCGCTAAGGCGTTCATCGACATGTTCGGCTCAGCTGAATTCCAGGTGCCGTTTGTGACGGCGACGAACAATGACACCCCTGTCAACGCGGATGCGGTCAAGCAGCTCGGAACTCAAGCGACGGTTCTAGCTTCAATCACTAAGCAAGACATCGACTGGGGTGTTGTCACCACGCACCTCACAGACTGGCTGCAAAAGATTCAGCTCGGCGGCAACTGATGGCTGAAAGCACCCCCGGCGTCCTCATCGATAATCTGACAGTCACCTACGGCGACAAAACTGCCATCACGGATCTGTCGCTCGACGTGCACCGCGGCGAATTCTTGACTCTTCTTGGCCCGTCCGGCTGCGGGAAATCAACTCTCCTCCGCGCTATCGCCGGCCTCGTTCCCGTGCAGGGTGGACAAATCACCGTAGAAGGTCGCGATGTGACCCGCATGCCACCAGAAGACCGAAAACTCGGATTCGTCTTCCAGAGCTATGCCCTTTTCCCCCATCTCAGCGTGTTCGACAATGTGGCGTTCGGTCTGCGGGTGCAAAGACTCCCGCGGGAGGAAGTTCGGGATCGTGTGCGCGAAGCACTGAACGTCACGGGGCTGAGCGAGCATGCCGATGCGATGCCAGCCCGCTTGTCGGGCGGGCAGCAGCAACGCGTGGCAATTGCCCGGGTCCTCGCGACACGGCCCTCCGTCTTGTTAATGGACGAACCGCTGTCAAACCTTGACGCAGTTCTTCGCACGCGCCTTCGTGACGAGATCAGGGCGCTCCATGACCGGATCGGCATCACCACGATCTACGTCACCCACGACCAAGACGAGGCGCTAAGCATCTCCGACCGGGTCGCCGTGATGCGCGGGGGAGCGTTCGCTCAACTCGCACCACCACAGGACGTGTATAGGCAACCAGCCGACGAATACGTATGCACTTTCGTCGGTGAATCGACCGTCTTAGACGGCCCTCTCGCCAACGCATTCAGAATGCCCGTCCCCACCGGGCTTCACAGCCACGTCAGACCAGAAGCAGTATGCATCAGTGCGGGTGTTAGCGGAGCACCGGATGGGTTCAGCGCTTCGGGAATTGTGACAAAACAGACATTCCTTGGACCCCTCACCCGATGCGTTGTCACGATCGCAGACACATCACTGAACGTGTTGCTGCCCTCCGCAGCGGCACGCAGGTTCCCGGCCGGTTCGCGTGTTGACTGCCATATTTCGAAGGAGGACGTGTTGTGGCTGTCGTAACGGATGTCGAGGTAACACGCACCAAACGGCGCCTGGGTGGGCGGATTGGGCTCATTGTCTTGGTCCTTGTCCTTGCGTGGTTTCTTGTAACATTCCTGTACTGGCCAAACCTCAGCATCGTCAAAGCGGCGCTCTTTCCCCCAGCGGGTTCCAGCGCAGACAGCATCCAGCAATTGGTTTCCTCAGCTCGGGTTCGAACAGCGGTTCTCAACACTGTTGTCGTCGCAATAATCTCCGTTGTTACCGTCACGATCGTGGGTGTGACGCAGGCATTCCTTCTTGATGCTTTCGAACTCCGAGGACGGACTTTCTTCACCGCGGCGTTTGCTGTGCCTCTGGTCTTTGGATCGGTAGCGGCCGTCAGCGGTTACGCGACGGTGTACGGGCAAAACGGGATTTTGACCCAGTTTTTGGTTTCTGTTGTCCCTGAGATTCCCGAGAACTGGTTCACGGGATTACCCGCAATCCTGGTGATCCACACGTTCACGATGACGGGCTATCACTTTTTGTTTCTACGCCCGGCGATCCGACGAATCGACTTCTCTCTCGTTGAAGCTGCCCGATCGCTCGGGCTCGGCCCGATCCGAGCGCTCGTTTCTGTAGTCCTGCCGGTGCTTCGGCCGACCCTGTTAGCAGCAATGTTGATGGTGTTCATTGCTTCGCTCGGGTCCTTCGCGGCCCCTAACATCCTCGGTGGTGGCCGGTTCGAGATGGTCGGCCCGCTCATTCAAGCACTCACCGGCCTTGGCCGGCCCGACCTCTCAGCGCTGCTTGGACTTGGTCTTGGTCTTCTCACCGCCGCGCTCCTCGTTGTTGTCCTGCGGGCCGAGAAAAAAGCGAACCTGTTTGCTGCCTCAAAATCGTCCCGCCCGTTCGAGCGAATCCGCATCACGCACCGCTCCGCACGGTTCATGCTGTACCTCGTCGCTATTGTGCTTGCGGCCATTAATCTTGCCCCGCTCGTCGTGACGCTCCTGCTGTCATTTTCGGAGACTTCTGCCATCAGGCAAGGCAGAATCAGTCTTCCGCCGACATTCAGCAACTACGTGTCAGTTTTCACGTCATCGGCCCAGCTCCAGCCGCTTTTGAACTCATTGCTTTTATGCGCCATCGCCATTCCGTTGGCACTGGTGCTCGGGATATCGTTTGTGCACCTCACCGTCCGGCGCCGTAACCCTGTCTCCACCGTGGTGCAAACATCACTCCTGCTTCCCTACTTTCTACCCGGGGTGCTCCTGGCGCTTGGCTTTCTTACTGCCTTCGGCTCGGCCACATTCCTGCTCGGAGGAACGGTACTTGTCGGAACGTTCTGGATTCTGCCCTTGGCCTACACGGTGGTGCTGTTACCAACTGTGGTGCGGTTCATTCGCGCCGACTATCTCAGCATGGATCCCTCCCTTGATGAGGCTGCCCGGTCCCTCGGAGCCGGCGCAGGGCGCAGGTTTATGACCATCACTTTGCCGCTACTGGCACCCGTGATATTGCAAGTCGCCGCGTTGAGCTTCAACCAGACATTCGATGACTACACCGTCTCGGTCCTGCTGTTCAACATCAACGCCACCCCGTTCGGTGTTGCCCTCGGTACCCTCGCTGCAACCCAGGACCCAGAGCTCGTGGGCATCACTACCGCCTACGTCATCATCAGCACCAGCATCGCCCTGGTCATGGTCCTGACCGCAGACCGGATGGCACGTCGCGCTTCCAACCGTGCAATCGGAGCCGGGCGATGAGCGACTATCTCGCACGTACGACCCCGATCGCTGCTCACACAGACCTGACGGCACTGATGAAAACTGGATCTTTCCCCACAGAACTTGCTGAAGCGTTCGTCAGCGGCAAAGACCCGGACCTACCCAGCGAAGACATCTTGGCGGTCACTCCTTACTTCCTTGCAGTTTTCGATGGGATGTCGAGCCCACTCCGCGCGGCAGGCAGTCTGGGGTCCGGTCGTGCCTTCGCTGAAGTTGCCGCCAGAACGTTGGTGGATCTCCCGGCGAATGCCACTGCCCGCGACGCGATCAATGCTATTTCCACTGCTCAGATGTCGATTCACACCGAACATCCGGGTCCCAGCGGAGCTGTCGCAGCGATCCTGTCGCTGACCCGGATGGAGGTGTGGCGGGTTGGTGACGTTCACATCAGGATCGGTGAGCAGCATTTGCCGGCCCACAAAGACGTCGACGATGCCCTCGCTCAGTTCCGGGCCGCGATCAATGCGGCACACCTTGCCGACGGGATGACGCTCACCGAGATTCTCACCACGGATCCTGGGCTAGCGGCCGCTGCACCTCTCCTGAAACTGCAGCCCGCCTTGGCAAACCGGGACGTCGCATATGGGTACGGAGTTCTCAACGGAACAAATGTGCCCGATCGGTTCCTCGAGGTGCACCACATTCCTGATGCAACAGTTGTCGTGTTGGCCTCCGACGGGTATCTCGCCGCCGAATCTGCCCTGCAGTTGGCCGAGGAACATCTCCGCACCGCCATCAATCACGATCCCGCGGGGGTAAACGAATTGCGCGATTTCGCCAAAACCGTTGTGCCAGGCAAGAACGCACCCGACGATCGCAGCTACCTTCGCACCACCCCCCTTACAAGTCCATTCGGAAGGTCCACCTGATGCATCTCCGCGTTCTCACCTGGAACACTCTCCACCGGGACCGATCTTCTCGGATTGGCTCGCTCAGTAAAGTAATCACTCACATTGCTCCGGACGTTGTCATGCTTCAAGAAAGCAGCCCCGAGCATGCTGACGAAGTCGCGCAGCGAACCGGACTGCACGTCACCGCCGTACCCGATGTCGACTCCGATGATGCGACATCGGTTCCCGCACTCCTCACCCGCGTACCAATGACCGGGTCGGTTGTATCGGAACTCCCTGCCGCTAACGACGACCATCGATACTGGGCGGTGAGCGGCACGTGGACCGAGGGGGAATGCTTTATTCAACTGACCTCTACCCACCTGCGGCACACGCATTTAGCCGGTCGGATGGGTCTCGACGCCGACTACCGGCTAGCGGCACAGCAGAGTAGGAACGGTCACGCCGGTCCTATGCAAGGAGACCCGTCGATCGCGGACAGCGTGGCCCTTCGGCTACGCCAGCTTCAAGCCCTCAACGACTTTCTCACCATCCCCAGGCAGCAGACGTCAGCGAGCATCCTCGGCGGCGATTTCAACTTCGTGCCAAACGGGCCCGAATACCAGGCCGTAATGCACCAGGGGTGGAGCGATGCGTGGCATGCCGCACCCCGCCTCGGATCCGGCTCCACGATTCTAGACCGGAACCCGCTCATCGCTGATAACCCCGCCCCCTACCGAGACGTCACCTTAGCCAAACACCCAGGCGGAAGCGCGCACCCTGACTACACGCTCGATTTCCAGTTCGTCCGCGGAAATATGACAGTGAACGACGCCTGGACGGTTGGTGACCCCGGACACGCGGGCGGCCAATGGCCCAGCGACCACCTCGGAATTGTGGTGAACTACGAGATATGACCCGACAATTTTCTTCTGCACACCCGCCCCGGACTCTTGACCTCGTCTCCTGATCGCGCATCGATCTATGACGTTGCCGCCGCAGCCGGAGTCTCCAAGTCTGCGGCAAGCCGGGCACTCCTTGGGCAACCCGGTGTCACCGATGTAGTCCGAGAGCTCGTCCAACGAACCGCACAAAACCTGGGCTATGTGAAAGACCTCCGCGCACACGCCCTGAAGTCTGCGTCAACAAAAACGATCGGTATTGTCGTCCGGACCGTCAGACTCGATTTTTATGCCGAATTGATCGCCGAGATCCAAACACAACTTGAAGACAGCGGCTACCGTGTCGCCTTTACCGGTGCCACCAACAATCCCGAGCGCGCACAAGAAACACTCACAGGTCTGCTCGGGCTGCGTCCGGAGGCGATCATCATCGCTTCCGGACGAATCTCGATGAAAGCGATAGAAGCGGTCGGAACGCAAGTGCCAACCACGCTTATCGGGCCCAGCTCCACATCACGAATCATCGGATCCGTCACCGACGACGGTGCTGGAACAGTCGGATTGGCAAAGCTTGTCTCCGAAGCAGGCCACCGCCGCGTCGGAGTTGTCACCTACCCACGAAATCGATCATCAACCCTCAGTCTCCGAAGCCAACGACTCCGTCGAGAACTCGCACGACTCGGTATTTCCGCCGATGTCATTCGGTGCGACCCCGAGTCGGATGGCCCCGACGAATCAAGTCTTCGCGCTTTGACCGGAGAAGTCACCGCTATTATGTGCCCCAACGATCCGACACTTGTCGCGACGTGGACGCTCCTCGATAAATGGGGTATTAGCGTTCCGGACGACGTCGCGTTGACTGGATATGACGGAATCGGCCAAATATCGAATGCACTTTTCGGACTAACAACCTGGCGACAAGATCTACCCGCTATGGCTACGGCGGCGGTGACTCAGACGCTGATGCGCCTGGACGATCCCAGCAGCCCACCTCGACACCAAGGAGTCGAGGGAAGGCTGCTTCGAGGACGAACGCTCTAGCAGCTCCTCTGGATACGCGCAGGTCTCGGAGCACGCGAGGCTAGGCCTGCTCCGTAGATAAGAGGAGGTGTTGCGCTAGGACTTATTCTTATAACTCTAGGGATACGAGACGTCTCAAGATGATTCGTTCGCTCCAAAGTCGTTCCTTGTGAGTCGCGACGGTAAGTGGCCGATTTATCGCGCCGGTTAGTGGCCGATGAGTAAGGACTCGCGGGCTGCGTCGACGACCTCCGGCGTCAGCTCCGTGAGCTTGTTCAGGGACTGAATTCTTTCGATCTGGGTGACAAGGCGGTCTACGAGTCGGAAGTTCCCGCCCGTGATGCGCACGATCGTCGCGATCGCTGTGGCGTGGGCGATCCCGCCGTCGTCCGCTTCGGCGTCGTCCGGGAGGCGCCGCGTGAGGACCGCGGTCAGTTCGTCGGGGGTCAGCGGTCGGTATTCGTGGGCGAAACCGATGCGGCTGTAGAGCTGCGGGTAGCGGGCGAGACGTTTCTCGATGCCGGGCATTCCGATGAGGATGACGCCCAAGTGGTGCCGGTCGAAGAAGTCGCGGACTTGCTCGAGGCCGGTCGTTTGTGATGGCGAGGGTCGCCCGTGTCCCGTACCGACCTCATTGCGGAGGCAGTTGACCGCGATCGCCAGTTGGAAGAGGGCCTGCTCCACGCCCTTGTCGCGGATCCGGCATCGGAACGGGCGCCGGTGGCGTTGACCTGCCCAGCACCGTAAAGGCCTGGGGGAGCGTGTAGGGGAAGCGGCTTCCTTGGCCGCGTGTCGGGTAGGTCTCATAACGCTGCTCGAGCACGTGGCGCGCGACCGCCTCGTCGAGATCCTTGCCGGTGCCGACTTGCAGGGCCGCATCGTCAGGGTTGCGGTTGATGCGGTCAACCTAGGCTCGGAGCGCTTCGGTCAACTCCGTGCCGGTGAGGTTGTCGGCGACCTTCGCCCGGACCGCGTCGCCCGGGTCGAGCTCGTAGCCCAACCGGTCGAAAGCCGATCGAAGCCGTCGGATCTTGTCCTTGGCTTGGGCGGTCGCCGGAGCTATGCCACGAGGGCGCGTCGGCCCGGGTACCGGGTGCCGTTCGTGAGGGTCTCGTTCCAGGCGAGCCGGAGGCGTCGAACCGCCTCGACCAGGGACGCCTGGGGAAGCGCGTAAGGCAATCTCAGGTAGCGCTCCAGTCCGCCCTCAGGTGCGAATGACGGTCCCGAAGCCAGTAGGACGCCGTGTCGCTCGGCGACGGAGGTAAGAGTCGACGAGACCGGCTCGGGAAGCTCGGCCCAGATCGCGAGCCCGCCTCGGGGCGGGGTCACAGTCCAGGACGGCAGCTCGGCCCGCAACGCTGCTGCGAGAGCGTCTCGAGATGCCCTCAGCTGGGCTCGTCGCCAGGTCATGATCTCGTTCTCCGACTCGAGCAGTTGCAGCAGGACGAGCTGCTCGAGAACTGGGGCACCGAGATCCAGCGAGAGGCGCGCCGCGATGACAGCAGCGGAACGGGAGTCGGGGACGCGGAGCCACCCGATCCGCAAGCCGCCCCAGAAACTCTTGCTCGCGCTGCCGATGGTGATGCTGTCGGCCACAAAGCAGCCGAGTGGGGCCGGCATCGTCTGTTGCTCCAGTGGCACGTCGACCATCGACTCGTCGATGAGCGCCGCCGTCCGGGAGGCGCGCAAGGCAGCACCGAGCTCGGCCCGTTGCTCCGCGGGCATCAGAGCTCCGGTCGGGTGCTGGAAGTCGGGGATCAGGTAGACCGCTCGCGGCGCGACCTGGCGCAGGGCGGCGCTTATGGAGCCGATGTCCCAGCCGTTCAGATCGACGTCCACACCGGCGATCCGGCACCCTGCGTGCTGCAGGGTGGCGATCGCGTTCGGGTAGGTCGGATTCTCCATGAGCACCCGGTCTCCCGTGGCGGTCACCGCCCGTGCCGCGATTGCCAGGCCGCCGAGGGCGCCGGCCGTCACGATGATCTGCGACACGGGGAGGTCGGCAACCCACGGGCCGTGAAGCGGGCGGCCAGCGCCTCCCGTAGCGCCGGTAGCCCAGAAGGGAAGTAGCCGTTGCCCCCCAGGTAGGACGGCAGGTCGGCCACAGCCGCCTTGTAGGCCGCCGACATCCCGGCCGGTGCGTCGGTGGCCGCGCACGTCAAGTCGAGGTGGTCACCGCCGGCTTCAGCGGGCGTGAGCAAGTGGTCGCCGCGGTGACCCCGAGCGACCGGAAGCGCGGCCAGCGTTCCCGAGCCCTGCCGTGCGCTGGCATATCCGGCCTCCCGAAGGAGTTGGTACGCCCGGGTTACCGTCGTGCGGCTGACTCCGAGGGCAGCTGTGAGGTCGCGCTCGCTCGGCAGCCGAGTGCCGACTGGGATCCGACCGTCATCGATCAACCGCTGGAGGCCCTCGGCCAAACCCCGGTAAGCGGGAGATGAGGGAAAGTCACCGAGCAGGGTGGCGGTGCGGGGCCCTGACAAAGTTCGGTTCATGCAGGCCACTATCTCAGCATTGGCTCTTAACCTCAATCCACCGATCGGCTGAGGCTGGGCGGCGTTTTCTGATTTGAGAGGTTGGAGCGCGTTGGGGCGTTATTGAGTGCTGAGCCTCGCTGCTCGTGGTGTTCCACTCGTGGTCCTGGTCGATGGGTCGGGGGCTGGTCGTCAGCTGGGCGCGGGTCGGGGGCGCTCGGTGCTGTGGCGGAACAGGGCGGTCCACGCGGTTTCCCAGGGCCAGTGCTCGGGCAGGTGGAGCATGATGCGTCGGGCGGACGATGCGATTCTGGCTGGGACGGTGACGAGTTTCCGGCGGATGGTGGCTGTGGTCGCTTTGGTCAGGCCGGCGCCGGCGATCGTCGCTGCGGCGCGGGTGAGGTTGAAGGCCATCACGGCCAGGACCAGCCAGGCGGCGTTCGCGGTGAACCTGCCGGAGGGCAGGTGCGCGAGGGCGCTGTTCTTCAGGTCCGCGTTGACGAGCTCGATGACCGCGTGAGCGCGGTGGGTTTTGTCCGCGGCGACTGTGGGCAGGTCGCTGGTGGTGAAGAACGCGTGGAAGCGGTGCGTGTCAAAGAGGGTGGGGTGCTCGAGGTCTTTCTTGTTCAGCTCCGGTATCCGGCGCACCACGAGGCGGCCAGTGATGTGTTCGCTT
>NZ_JASJXO010000073.1:0-13432 GCF_035018625.1 Subtercola sp. RTI3
GTACAATTTTCCCTGACAAGACGGGCATTCTCGGTTTAACGCGCCGCTACACCCCGAGCCCGATCGGTGGATTGAGGCTTAACCACCAGACCACTGAGGGCCAGGCTTAGGCCCATGGTAACCACATCGACCATGCTGGCCGACCTCGGCCCCCGCGCCCAGCTGCATGCTGGCCGGTTACCACGCCGGCTCAGCCAGTTGCTCGCGGGTCTCGGCCTCTACGGCGTCTCCATGGCGATGATCATCCGCGGCGGCCTGGGACTCGACCCGTGGGACGTCTTGCACTACGGCCTCACTAACCACCTCCCGCTCAGCTTCGGAGCCGTCGTGACCATCGTCAGCTTCGTGGTCCTGCTCGCCTGGATCCCGCTGCGGCAGGCCCCGGGCCTCGGCACGATCGCCAATGTCCTGATCATCGGTGTGACCTCCGACGCCACCCTCACGGTGCTGGCCGGTCCGTCCGAGCTCTGGCTGCGCGCGGTCCTCCTAGTGCTCGGCATCGTGCTCAACGGCCTCGCCAGCGCCATGTACATCGGGGCTCAACTCGGCCCCGGCCCCCGCGACGGCCTGATGACAGGCATCTCCCTCCGCAGCGGACTGTCGATCCGACTTGTCCGCACCGTGCAGGAGGTCACCGTTGTCGGCATCGGATTCGCTCTGGGTGGCCCGGTCGGGATCGGCACCGTCCTGTACGCGCTGTCCATCGGTTTCCTCGTCCAGCGTTTCCTCCCGCTCCTCGTCGTCCACCTCGATCCACCCCGCCAGCGATGATCATCGCGGTGACCGGGCTGGTCAGGTGTCATAAACCTTGCAGGTCTGGGTCAGGCACGGAGCCGTTCGTGCCTGCGGCGCCGCGCGACGGTCGAGGCGACACGACTCGCAGCACCGCCATGGGCAATGCTGCTTCCCGCCAGGTCCGGGTGCGACTCGGTGGCAAAGCCACAGCTCTGGCATGCGTGAACAGACACCGGCCACGGCTTCAGGCACAACGCCGCCCTAATGTCAGCTGTCGCACGGGGCGGCGTCTCAAATCCCTGCTTCTAAGACGAAGTACCAGCGCACGGAAGAGGCAATCGAGGAATGGACCCCGACTGCCTCTTTCTTCAACTACGAGACGGTCAGCCTGACTGAGATCGTGGGGCCGAGTTCGAGTGCCTCGGGCCGCTCTTCGTGAACGCGAGCATGCCAAAGCAGCTGCGCTGGTCGACCTCGTCGCGAGCACCCTCGAACAACGAGGCATCACCGCGCGCACGGCGCTGCTCTGCGCCCGCGTCGGGATGGATGCGTTCAGCACCGCCATCCGCAGATGGTCCACTGAAAGTGGCGACCTCCACGTGGCACTCGACGAGATCTTCGACGAGCTCCGGGCGCTCATTGCACCACTACATCCATAAGCCGCATCCCGACGGCTATCTCCGGGCGGGCACCGCGGTAGATCCTCCGTCCGATAGACGACCGTCCACGAGACAGTCGCACCCATGAATTCGGAAATCGGTGTGGAGTTGATCGGTAAGTGGCGGTGTTCTGTGATCGCTTGGCGTCGCGATTAGAAGCGGCACCCACCGTCCTGGTCGCATGGGTTGCGAATCCTCAGAAGCCTTCTTCCCGACGGGTGCTTCCAGGCGCCGAGGATTGTGCGGAGTAGCGTGGCGAAATGATTCGAATACTCAATGGCAATAGTCCGACGCGCGCAGTTGAAGTGTTGCAGGAGGCCAACCGTTCCGCGGGTGATGTGCTCGGCCGCGGCGTGAACGTCGTTGATCTCAAAGCGGGCTACCTGGCGTGGGCCACCGCGCAGGAGCGGATGCTGGCGGGTGTCTTCGGGCAGGCCGAGATGAATTCGTTTCTCACCTCGCCGCGCTATTGGGCATTGCTCGCCGACCAGCTTGGGGACCTTCCGCACGTATCGGGGCAGATCTATCTTGAGCTGAATCAACGAATGGAGGCGATGAAGCGGGCGTGGGAAGAAATCGAGGAGACCATTCAGCTTTGGAAGGTGCCGAACGACGAAACAACTTACGAACCGGGATTGCATGCGATTGTTCTCGATACGAATGTGCTGCTCGTTCATTCAACCGCGCTCGGAGCGGTCGAATGGCACGATCGCGCCGGGATCATTAATGTCCAAGCGCTAAGCCTGGTCGTGCCGTCAATCGTGATCGATGAGTTGGACGATTTGAAGACCGCGAAGGTCAAGCCCCGGGTGGTGGTGTAGCCGTTTCTCCTTCGATGTGATGGTTTAGGCGCTGAGTTGGAGTGCTGTTTCTTCGGCCTCGTTTCTGGTGTCGGTGACGATGGTGAGGCGGCTTTTGGCGAGGATGTCGAGGCCGAGGTAGCGGCGGCCTTCGGCCCATTCGTCGGTTTGTTCGGCGAGGACGGCGCCGACGAGTCGGGTGATCGCGTCGCGGTTCGGGAAGATCCCCACGGAGTCGGTTCGGCGGCGGATTTCGCGGTTCAGGCGCTCGTTGGGGTTGTTGGACCAGACCTGTTGCCAGAGCCCGTCCGGGAACGGGGTGAACGCGAGGATGTCGGCCCGGGCTGCATCGAGGTGCTCGAACGCGTCGGGGAGTTTGTCGTCGACGTAGTCCAGGAGTCGGTCGAACTGGGCATTCACACTGTCGGCGTCGGGTTGGTCGTACACGGAGTGCAGCATCGCTTTCACGGCCGGCCACATGCTCTTTGGGCACACGGACATGAGGTTCGCGGCGTAGTGGGTGCGGCAGCGTTGCCAGGACGCACCAGGCAGGTTCGCCGCGATCGCCTCGACCAGGCCTTGGTGCGCGTCACTCGTGACGAGCCGAACGCCGGTGAGGCCGCGGGCGACCAGGTCGGCGAAGAAGCTGTTCCACGCAGCACCTGTTTCTGATGTCGCGACCTTGAGGCCGAGGACTTCGCGGCGCCCGTCAGCGTTGACTCCGGTCGCGACGAGCACGACCGCGTTGATGACCCGGCCACCTTCACGGACTTTCATCGTCAACGCGTCGGCGGCGACGAACGTGAACGGGCCCGCGTCGCCGAGGGGTCGGTGCCGGAACTGGGCGACGTGTTCATCGAGCTCGGTCGCCATTCGGGATACCTGCGACTTCGACAGCGAATGAATCCCGAGCGTCTTCACGAGCTTGTCCATCCGGCGGGTGCTGACGCCGGCGAGGTAGCAGTCCGCGATCACGGTGATCATCGCCGCCTCGGCGCGTTTCCGGCGTTCGAGGAGCCATTCCGGGAAGTACGTGCCCTGCCGCAGCTTCGGAACAGCGACATCGATCGTGCCGACCCTGGTATCGAGGTCACGATGCCGGTACCCGTTGCGTTGCGCCGTACGGTCGGGGCTGGGTTTGCCCCACTCGGCGCCGACGACCGCGTCGGCATCGGCGGAGAGGAGGGCGTTGATCATGGTTTGCAGCAGGCTGCGCATCAGATCCGGAGACGCGTCGCCCAACGCTTCGCGGAGCAGGCCGGCAGGGTCGAGAATATGTGGAGCGGTCATCGTGTTGATGCCTTTCGAGTGGAGGTAAGAGACTTCTCGAAGGATCACACGGTGACCGCGCTTTCGTCGCGAACGACAAGCCGGGCCACCGGGCTACACCACCTTATGGGGCACTACTACCGCGAACCACTCGATGAGGATCAACGGCGAAAAGCGAGAGGCGAGAAGTTTGGCTAGGGTCGCATTGCGTTTTTTGTCTGATTCCTTTGTGCACCGTCAACGTCGAGTAAATTTGCCGGAATCTGGTGACACTCCACGGCAGGGCGCTGCACGATTCATGACCCTGCAAGTAGACCCGCTCGCACACGTATCGTTGCCGAAGGCTGATTCCGAGATCGTCGAACAGGCCCTAGCTCTGCAGGGATACGCCAAGTCCGTGACCCTCGCCAGCTATGACACGAACATCGTGTTCTCGGCTCGAAACTATGGCCTGAAAACCATCCTCCTTCGATTTGAGGACCTGTAAATCAGGTCGGAGTTCGTGTCAGCGAGAGCCTTGCAAGGGATGGGTTATGAGGCACTTAGGTTTCGAGACAGTTTCCGAGCTCGGTTGCTGGAGGCAGCGGGTGGCCCGCCCAGTCCCGCGTGAAATGCATCCTTCCAACTCAAAAGGATGCGGCATCAAACCCGGGGCGCTTCAGCCCGCGAAATCTCGCGCAGCAGCCCCTGCAAGACTGAATCGCCAAAGTAGAAGCACGCCACCGCTGCGATCTTGCCAATCCAGTTGGGGAGTTTTGCACCATTGACCGAGCGACGATTGGTCGGTGGTAACCGATACAGTTTCTCCCAACAAAGGAGCGCCTAATTAGTCAACCTGCAGCCACGCTCAGTGACGCGCTGGTACGCGTCGTTCAGCTGGTCGATAAGGCGCACTCCGCATCAGCTCTCGCGCCGGTAACCATCCTTGTACCGTCGCGAGCGAGCGGTATTGACGTTCGGCGTTATCTCGCGCGGCACGCCGCAGGGGGCAAAGGCATCCTGAACGTCACGACGACCTCCCTTTCGGATCTGGCCCAGGACCTCTTTGAGCGAGCCGGCAATCAGGGATCGGGCCGGAGAATTTTCCCCGAGGTGTGGCAAGGCGCCGTGCGGCAGGAGCTACTGAGGAACTCCGGGGCTTTCGCGGTCGTCGCGGACCAATCCGCGACATCCCGAGCACTGGCTCAAGCCTGCGAAACCCTCGACTCCATTAGCGTGACCTCGGCCGACCTGCCGCCCCTGTTCGCCGAAGTCGCCCGCATCTACACTGGCGCCGCGGCCGCAGTCAGAGCGGGATGGGCCACGGATGCCCGGGTCTTCGAGCGTGCCGTTGAAGCTCTCACCGTCCCCGGTATCCGCGCGTCTCTCGGAACCGTGATCGGATTCGCACTTCCCGAACTGCTTTCTCCTCTGGAAAGCCGCCTGCTCGCTGCGGCTCGAGCGCTGACCGGCTTCGTCGATGTGGAGTTCAGCGCAAGTGACGAGGTCGTCGACTCGGCTCTCATAATCACGGTTCCCGACGCGGACGAGGAGGGCCGCGAGGTCGCGCGGCAGGTCGTCGAGCTGGTGCGGGAGGGACAGCCAGCGAATCGGATTGGGGTGTTCTGGGATGCCGCGAGTCCGTACCGCGTTCTGCTGGTCAAGCACCTCGCGGATGCGGGCATCGAGGTCAACGGACAGGTGGGGCGACAACTTGCCGACACCAGCGTTGCGCGCAGCGTTCTGCGACTTCTCGAGCTCGACCGATCCGCGATTGATCCGCGAGCGGTGCTCCACATCATCGCTGATGGAGCCGTCAGCTGGCGTGACGGAAAGCTGCCATCAAGCGCGCAGTGCGAACGCATATTCGCGCGGGAACCCCTAGAGGAACCGCTCGAAAAGCAGACGGTGCGTTTCGTTGATCCGGAGGCCGAAGGAGGTGAGACACAGGCCGCAAGCGGAACGGTTTTCGACCAGTATCTCGCTGCCATCGCCGCATCTCTGGAGCGGCTTACTGCAGCCACCAGCTGGACCGCGGCAAGCACTGCTCTCGTTGATTTCCTTGGAACGCATTTCTCAGCTCCCCGATCGGATGAGGGGATCGCTGCTCTGGCTCAGCTCGGCGAGGTCGCCACGCGCTTGAGCTTCCTCGACCGCGTCGCTCCTTCGCCGACTCTGTTTGCGATTCGCGAGTGCATCGAGTCCGCAATCGCGGGCGCAGTCGCGCGCACCGGCACTATTGGGCAGGGCGTCTCGCTCGGACCGTTGCAGTCCGGCGTAGCACGGGACCTCGATACCGTCTTCATCGTCGGGCTGGCCGAGGGAGTCACGCCTTCCCGCCAGCGAGAGGATCCGCTAATCCCGGACTCCGTTCGGCCGGTGTGGGGCTTGCCGACGATCGCCCAGCGGGCGCTGGCGCGGCGCCAACTGTTCCGCGATGTCGGGGCAAGCGCCTCGAAGAAGCTTGTCCTGACCGCACCACGGGGAGACCTTCGCGGCGGCGGCGATCGAGAGCTGTCACGCTGGTTAACCAAGAGTGCGACCGCATCCGCGATCGAGCTCGGCTCGCATCACGCCGGCATCCTCACGGGCTCACCTGCTCAGCCGACGGTTCCGACGACTGCGGAAATGTGGCGGCTTCGCGCGCTGCTCGCCGACCGACCTGTCCCAGCGAGCGAGATCGTCGCGCTCGCCCAGCTTCTACGCGCCGACCGGCGATTGGGCCACTTCACCCGCTTCACCGGCAATCTGCACGACGTGCGCGACCTCATCCGCGCCACCGACGAAGCGGTTTCCGCGACCAATTTGGAGGACTGGGTTTCCGGCCCCTACTTCTATTTCCTGCGTCACATCCTCGGGGTGCGCCCATGGGACCTCAGCCAGGAGGAGATCGAACCCGACATGCTCGACGTCGGGACGATCACCCATCGGATCCTCGAACTCTTCACGCTTCAGGCGATCGCGGGCGGAGACAAGTCGATCGATGCACTGCTTGAAACCGCTCAGACCGTATTCGCAGAGGCCGCCCAGTCGACCTGGATTAGACATCTCTGGCAGCGGAGGAAGTCCGAGATCGTCAGGAATCTCGAAGCGTGGTGGGCGCGCGAGGTGGGTAGCGAAGCGTGGTCGCCGAGATCAGCTGAGGCATCCTTCGGGCCAAGTGACGACAACGACGGGCCGTCCGTCACGGTCGCACTGCCAGGCGCCGGAGAGATCCGATTCCGCGGCAAGGTGGACCGGATCGACCATCACGTCGACGGCCGCATCCGCGTCATCGACTACAAGGCCGGATCAAACAAGAAGTACGAAGGCTTGTCAGAGACCTCGCCGACCGCAGGTGGGCACCTTTTTCAGCTGCCCGTATACGCATTGTTCGCACGCAGTCAGAGCGAAGCGCTCGAGAACATGGAATCCGGCAGCGTTGCATCCGTCGCCGTGGGCTACGACTTCGTCTTCGGTGGCGGAGAGCTCGGCTACGCGGTGACGGATGCGGTGATCGAGGAATTCCTCACCGACGTCCAACTCGTGATTACCGCGATCAAGAACGGGATCTTCCCGCCGCGGAAATCCGGTGGTGCCTTCCGCCCGTACGCGGATCTCATGGCACCCGGCGAATTTGACGATCTGTGGCAGCGGCTGCTGCTACTCCCAGAACTCGCCGCCGTCGCTCGACTCTGGGCCGAGGACACGAAATGACCGAGATAATCTTCGCGGATGCGGCGGACCGTGAGCGCATCAACGGCGACATCGACCGACACCTCTTCGTCAAGGCCGGAGCAGGCAGCGGTAAGACACATCACTTGGTCGAGCGCATCCTGTCCCTCCTAGCGTCTGGCCTGACGATCGGCCAACTTGCGGCGATTACATTCACCGAGAAGGCCGCGGGCGAACTCCGTCAGCGAGTGCGAAATGCGCTGGTTGACGGCGGCCGATCGCTCTCCGAGGAACAGCGACAGGACGCGCTCGACGGGCTCGACGCCGCTCCGATCGGGACCATCCATTCCTTCGCGGCACGTGTCCTGGAGGACAACCCAATCGAGGCCGGGCTACCGCCCGCCATCGAGGTCATCGACGAACTGCGATCAAACATCGCCTTCGGCGCCCGCTGGCAGCGCATCCGAACCACACTGTTCAGCGACCCGACCTGCGTAACAGCAATGGAAATCTTGCTTGCTGCGGGGATGACGCTGCCGAGTCTCGAGCAGGTCGTGCACGGTCTGGACGCCTCGTGGGACCGCATTCCCGTTACCGGCTTGTCGGGAGTAACGGCCCAGCCGGCGGCCAGCATCGACCTCGAACCGATCATTCGTCAGGCGCTGGAGTTAATGGATGAAAGGACACACTGCACCAACGATCAAGACAAGCTGCTGCCGCGATTCGACCATCTCGAGAGGTGGATAGTGGACGCGCAGATCGCCGCGAAGACGGCGGATCTCGCCCGGTCGCTCGAGTTGCTCGGCAAGATTCCCGGCAAAGGAACCGGCGGTCAGGCGGGCAACTGGGTCGTCCCGGTCGTGGGTGTGAAGGCTGGCTTCGACGATCTCGTTGCGTCGGGCAAGGATGTGGCACAGTCCGCCATCCAGCCCTCAATCGACCTCGTCGTTTCGGTCGCAGGAACTGTCGTTCGCGAGGAGGCAGTGGCACGCCAGCACCGCGGACAGCTGGAATTTCATGATCTGCTTGTGCTTAGTCGAGATCTCGTCACGGGTGCCGAACATACCGAGGTACATGCCCGCCTACATGCGCGCTATCCACGCATACTGCTCGACGAATTCCAGGACACCGATCCGCTGCAGGCCGAACTCGCCATCCGTATCGCCTCGCCGACCATTAGTGAGGCGGGCGACTGGGAAGCGCTCACGCTGCCCCCCGGTCGCCTGTTCGTGGTCGGA
Organism: Subtercola sp. RTI3; assembly: GCF_035018625.1. Lineage (NCBI taxonomy): Bacteria > Bacillati > Actinomycetota > Actinomycetes > Micrococcales > Microbacteriaceae > Subtercola > Subtercola sp. RTI3. Next base: position 8,335 of record NZ_JASJXO010000073.1, read on the forward strand.
GACCCCAAACAGTCCATCTACCGCTTCCGGCGAGCCGATATCGGAACCTACCTCACGCTGCAGGATTTGACCGTCGCGGCTGACGCGGATGCCGCGGTCGCGATGACGACCAACTTCAGATCTACGCGACCCGTCATCGAGTGGGTCAACACGGTCTTTGGCGCACTGATCTCAGCCGACGGCCATCGCCAGCCCGAATACGAGCCGCTCACCCACAACCCGGAGCGCGCACCGTGGGACGACGGTATCGGTGGACCATCCGTTGTCGTGCTCGGTGGATCAGCGGAGGACGCGGTCCAACTGGCTGAGGCGTCCGCGCGGGAGCGTCGAGAGGTCGAGGCCTTTGATGTCGCGGCCACGATCGTCCGAGCGCTTGGACACGACGGGGAGCCCGCCTGGCTGAAGGAGAGCACTAAGCCGCCGTTCGAGCGCACGCCGCTCGAACAGAAGGACATTTGCATTCTGTTGCCGAGCCGCACATCGCTGACGGTTCTCGAAAATGCGCTCGAACGCGCCAACATCGAGTTTGTTGCGGAAGCGTCGTCGCTCGTCTACTCGACGCCCGAGATGCATGATCTTCTCTTGGCCCTCAAAGCGATCGCGAACACGGCGGATGAGGCGGCGCTCGTGCTCTCTCTTCGCACCTTCCTGTTCGGGTGTGGCGACGACGATCTCCTGCGCTGGCACGTCGAGGGAGGTCGCTGGAGTCTCTTCGCACCAGCACCGACTCGGGCTGGGCTGGAGAACGGACCAGTCGGCCTAGCAATCGCCGCCCTTCGCGAAGTCCATCGCCTCGCGGCTACGTCGACCCCGGCTAGCCTGCTCGACGAGCTGGTGACGACACGTTTGGTGCGCGAGGTCGTGTACGACTCGCCCCGCTATCGGGATGTCTGGCGGCGCATCCGCTTCGTCATCGACCAGGCCCGCGCCTGGTCGGAGGCGACCTTCGGCAGCCTTCGCGACTATCTCGACTGGGCGGAGCAGCAGAGTCAGGAGGGCGCTCGAGTCAAGGAGAGCATCGTCCCGGACTCAGGCGTCAACGCGGTGCGCATCTCGACCATTCACGGGGCCAAGGGCCGCCAGTTTCCGATGGTTATCGTCTCGGGCATGAGTTCGCGAATCGGTGGCGCTACGGATGCCGTGCTCTGGGACGACTCCGGTAGGCCGCTCGTGCGGTTCAAGGCGGCCAGCGTCAGCTCGATCGGTGCCGAAAGTCTGGGTTTCAAGGATGCTGCAACTGAGGAGGCGAGCTTCCTGCGCGCCGAACGCCTTCGGCTGCTCTACGTCGCATGCACACGTGCCGAGACGCATCTGGTCGTCTCCGCGTATCCGCCGAAGCCGTCGCCCAGTTACTCGTCCCTCATGCGCGAGGGCTTAGCCGCCGCGCCCGCGACCACGCTCGAGCCCAACTTCAACGCGCGACTTCCCGATCGCCACGACATTGTCAAGGTCGGGCCACTCCCTGACTGGGACGAATGGCAACGCGAACGGGCCGACTGGTCGACGAAGTCGGCAGCGGCCGCATCCATTTCCGTCACGGCACTCGCGCACGCGCCAGGAGCGGAGGGACCTGCAGGCGGCCCTGTTTTTGTCGACGAGCTGGCGGATGCTGCAGCCGACCCGATCCGATCCGATCGTGCCGGCCAGCACGGCACCGAATTCGGCACAGCCGTCCACAGAGTGCTGGAGTTGTCCGGGCTGGAGAATTCCGACGAGCTCGACGACATCGCCGCGCGGGTGGCATCAGCCGCTGGCATTGGTGACTCCGCCGAGCTCGCTCGATTTGCCCGCAATGCCCTTAGATCAGAGCCGGTGGCGCGAGCCGCCGAACTGACGCACTGGCTGGAACTTCCCCTCGCGGCTCCGCACGACGACCTCGTCATCGAGGGCGTTGTTGATCTTCTTTACCGCGAGGACGACGACTCGCTCGTGATCGTGGACTTCAAAACTGACATTAGCGTTCTCGACGACAACATCGAGGCTTATTGGCGCCAGTTGTCCACGTACGCGAATCTCATTCAAGATGCGAGCGGGGAAATTGTATCCGGGCTCGCGCTGGTGTTCTGCCGGTCGCATCCGGCGCAGGTTTTTCGCCGCGTTCTTGAGTAGAGGAATCCTTCCGCAGCTGCAGGCTCTGCTTGCGGATAGCTCCATGATGGACTTGGGGCAAGTGTTGTAGCAGCGGTGCCGGGTTCCTGCCGGGCCGCAGCAGTATCGCGGTCTGGTTGTCGAAAATGGAAGTCGGTTGCCGCAGCGACGGAAGTAGATTGCCTAGGTTCGTCGGCGGCAAATGAATCGCGCCACGAAACGGTGGCGTCTAGTCGTGCGCCATAATCCTGCCGTCGGCTTCAGCCCAAACCCGTTTGCCCTGGCTAATGAGCGTCGCGACGTTTGTGAGCTCCGGCTCCGTGATTGAGGCCCCTTCATTCGAAGCTGCCCAGCGAGCGGCCAAAGCAGGGCGGACTTCATCTACGGGTCGACCAGAGAAGTCGCGGCAGACTTCATAAATGGCGGCCGCTGTATTGGCAACCATCTGGGCAAGAATTTGATCTGCGTTTGAATTCCAGTGGAAGCTCACGATGACCTTTCGAGTTGGGACGCAACGATGTTGTCGGCTACCGCCGACATCTCGCTCCCTGATCAGCACCAACTGGTGGCGCGCTGGAGGCGTCACAGGAGATTAGTCGGACTCCAGCTTGGCGCGGCAGTAGATTTAGCTCGAGGCCCGTGAGCGGCGCCTCGCTTCCGCAGGTGCCGGTGCCGGTGCCGAGAATAATGGACGATCAGCCCAAATAGATAGTGGTACCGTCGGGCAGCGTCTCGTCGGGCTGCCGGACGTGCCCAGTTCCTTGATCCACTACAGAGCCTCCGCCGGTCACGTTGGCGGTGCGCACTCCTTGGTTGACCAGTCTCCCGTCGATTCGCATTTTGCCGAGCGCAACCACGGTGGGCATCAGGTGGGCGGTCGCACCCGAATCGACGCTGAGCGTGCCGCTCAATGGACCGTGAAATATGGCCGAGCTTCCCGAAGCCACGTGCACGGTGCCATTTACTCTCCCGTGAGCAACTAGATGACCGTTGAGGACCGAAACGGTACCGTTGAGAGTTCCGGATGTCGTTAATCGGGCCCCCGCTTGGACGAGCAAGGTAGTGTCGATCGTCCCATCGAGCTCAGAATCCACGTCCACGATCGTGTCTTCGACTTGGACCATCTCACCATTGCGGTACGTGTAGGAAGGCGTCATGCGCTCATTATCCGCCGGACCTCCGACGTCGCGCTGCGGCTCACTGAAGCCTGCTCTATTGGATGGGCAGGGGAGCGATTCACCTACTTCGGGGTTGGCGCAACTCTATGGGCGACACAGCTGTACCGCGTCTCGTATCGCTAGGGATGTGAGGTGTCTCGTCGGGCGTGAGGGCGACTGCCATGCTGTGGAGTTTGACGCTCGCTGGCGGTGTTCTGTGATCGTTTCTTGTCGCTAGTTGTCGATGACGAAGATGCTGGCCGTGGCTTCGATGACCGATATCGTCTCTTGCGAGACGCCCCGGAGCGAGTGAACGGCCGTGACGCCAGTCACCGGCCGCGAAGATGAGCGAGGATCGGTCGTGGGCTGCCAATAGAGTCGAGACTGCGCCGTGGCCGGCGGCGCCGTGAGCACGATGGGCACCAACGGAATGTCGCAGCAAGCAGCAACACAGCAGAACAACGCCAACTTTATTTGGTCGATCGCGGACCTCCTCCGCGGTCCTTACAAGCCCCACCAGTACGGCGCGATCGTGTTGCCGTTCACGATCCTGCGCCGCCTCGACGCGGTGCTGGAGCCCATCAAGCAAGTGGTCCTCGACGAGGCGACGAAGCGGGGAGAGTCGCCGGCGGCGGTGGTGTTCCTGGCGAAGGCATCCGGGCAGAGTTTCTACAACACGTCCGCGTTCACGCTCCAGTCGTTGATGGGCGATCCGGCATCGATCAAGGCGAACCTCATCGACTACCTGCACGGGTTCTCCGAGAACGTGCGAGACATTTTCGAACGTTTCGAGTTCGAGAAGCAGATCGAGAAACTCGACGCAGAGAATCTCCTCTACCTGGTCACCCAGAAGTTCACGGCCGTCGACCTGCACCCGAACAAGGTGACGAACATCGAGATGGGTCTCATGTTCGAGGAACTCATCCGCAAATTCGCCGAGACCTCCAACGAGACCGCGGGGGAGCACTTCACCCCGCGTGAGGTGATCCGACTGATGGTGAGTCTGCTGTTCATCGCCGACGATGCAGCCCTCAGCGAGAAAGGTGTCGTGCGCTCCATCTACGACCCGACCGCCGGCACCGGCGGGATGCTGTCGGTCGCGGACGAGTACCTGCTGGAGCACAACCCGGATGCCCGGCTCGTCATGTATGGGCAGGAGATCAACGGCGAGTCCTATGCCATCTGTAAAGCAGACTTGGTGATCAAGGGCCAGGACATCAACCACATTATCATCGGCGATACCCTCATCGGCGACGGCCTCACCGGCGAAACCTTCGACTACTGTCTCTCCAACCCCCCCTTCGGCGTCGACTGGAACAAGCAGAAACCCGCCGTGCTCAAAGAGCACGAGCAGCAAGGCTTCAACGGCCGCTTCGGCCCGGGTCTACCACGCGTCTCCGACGGATCGCTCCTGTTCCTGCTGCACCTGGTGAAGAAGCTTCGCCCGAAAGCCAAGGGGGGCGGACGTGCCGGCATCGTCCTCAACGGTTCGCCCTTGTTCACGGGCGGGGCGGGTTCTGGGGAGTCGGAGATCCGCCGGTACCTGCTGGAGAACGACCTGCTTGAGGCGATCGTCGCCCTGCCCACCGACATGTTCTACAACACCGGCATCGCCACCTACCTATGGATCATCGACAACGACAAACGGACCGAACGCCGCGGCACCGTGCAACTCATCGACGGCACCGGCTTCTCCCACAAAATGCGCAAGTCCCTCGGCTCCAAGCGCAAGGAACTCAGCCCCGACGACATCGCAACCATCGTCAAGCTCTACGGGGGGGTCTGCTGCACGGATAGGTGACATCTGAGTTGGCTTGCCCGGAGGGCGGGCTGGAAGGATGTTGTTGTGCCTA
>NZ_JASJXO010000074.1:0-12839 GCF_035018625.1 Subtercola sp. RTI3
CCCCCCCCCCCCCCCCCCCCCCCCCCCCCCCCCCCCCCCCCCCCCCCCCCCCCCCCCCCCCCCCCCCCCCCCCCCCCCCCCCCCCCCCCCCCCCCCCCCCCCGGGCCCGCCCCCCCCCCCCCCCCCCCCCACGAAGGAGATGAACGAAGAACGACTACGCGGGCTTCGGAGCGTCAGAGGTCGACGCGTCGCCAGCCGAGAGGCTGTCACCGAGGTCTTGCTCCTCGGGGATCGACACAGCCACGATGAGCTGGTCTTCGTCGCCGATGAGAATGGCGCCCTCGGGCAGCTCGATGTCTCTCGCCAGAATCTGGGTGCCGGCCTCGGCGCCCTCGATGTTGACGGTGACGCGGGTGGGGATGTTGGTGGCCAGCACCTCGAGCAGCAGCACGAAGGTGTCGAGGTCGGCCGTGGCACCCGAGACGGGCTCACCCTCGACCTGAACGGCAACTTCAACCTGCACACGCTCGCCCTGGCGAACGGCGATCAGGTCGAGGTGCTCGATGATCTGGCGTACGGGGTCTTTCTGAACGTCTTTCACGAGCGCCAGCTGAGGCGTGCCTTCGATGTCGAGCTCAATGAGCGCGTTCGACTTGCGAATGAGCAGGAAGACCTCGTGGCCGGGCAGGCTCACGTGCTGGGGGTCGGCGCCGTGGCCGTAGATCACTGCGGGGATCTTGCCGGCAGCACGGAGCTTGCGAGCCGCGCCCTTGCCGAATGAGGTGCGGGTTTCCGCAACGATCTTGTTGTCGTCAGCCATGATTGTTCTCCTCACGGGGTCAGCCCCCGCGTCGATTGGGTTTGCAAAGTGTTTTCAACTCGAACGCGTCAGCGTGAGGAAAGACGTAAAGCCTCTTCTACCGCGTCGATTACGGATGCCGGGCATCCCTCGCCGAAGTTCAGTGCTTGAGTCTACACGGATGCCCGTAGCCATGCGACCGCGTCGCCAACGATGGCGGCCGGCGTCTGCCCTGTGTCGAGCACACAGCCGCGCTCGTCGGTCTGCAGCGGTTCGAGGGTGTCGAGCTGGGAGTCGAGCAGCGCTGCGGGCATGAAGTGGTGCTCGCGGTGCACCATGCGGGCCCGGATGAGCGCACTTCCGCCTGCGAGGTGCAGAAACACGGTGTCGGGGGCGAAGCTTCTCAGGGCGTCTCGATACGCCTTCTTGAGGGCCGAGCATGCCACGACGGGGCCTCGACCCGGCTCGCCGTGCAGCACCTGGCCGACGGCCGCGAGCCAGGGCTGGCGATCGGAGTCGGTCAGCGGGGTACCGGCGGCCATCTTTGCCTTGTTCGCAGCGGGGTGCAGGTCGTCGCCGTCGATGAACGACACCCCGAGCGCCGACGCGAGAGCCAACCCGACGGTCGTCTTCCCCGACCCCGAGACGCCCATGACGACGGTGGGCGGCAGTTTCACAATCGGCAGGGAAGTCACCCGGTCAGCCTAACTGCGCAGCGCGATCAGCCACGCATCGAGACCCATCAGCGCCGCGTACAACACGATCAGAATCCCGTACCCCGCCAGGTTTCGCCCCCGGGAGATGTGCTCCGCGTGCCACCACCCGAATACGCGGAAGATCCACGGCGCCACCACCCAGCCGAGCAGCTGCGTGCTGAAGACGTTACCGATGAACAGGCTCGCCCAGAACGGCACCCCGTTCGCCTCCAGCAGCGGCGCGCTGATGAAGAAGCCGAACAGGAACACGATCGGATAGAGCACCAGCAGCACCAGCAGGTTGTCTTTGAAGATCGCCAGTCGCGACGGCGTGTCGACGCCCGAACGGCTGCCGTCCCAGAAAGAGAAGCCGTAGCGCGACCGACTCACCTTCATCTGCGCATTGAACGACTCGCCCTCACTGAGCAGGCGAGTGCGCTGCGGCGACTCGACCCAGGCGCTCAGGTGCTCGTCGCTGTCGAAGCTCAGGATGACCGTCCAATCGTCTTGCAAGCCCGGAGTCGGCCGCTCGATCTTGTGCCCCCGAAACCCGGCAAAACTCGCTTCGGCCGCCGAGATGCGACGCTGCCACTCGAGGAACTCACTCTCGCGGTCAACCGGAACCCTGCTTGTGACGATGATCGAGGCGGCCGCCGGAACCTGGCGCTGGTGCTCCGTGACGAAGTGGAACTCCTCCTGGCCGACGAAGATGTGCTCGATCTCCGCGAAGAGCGTCGCACGCTCGCCGCTCTGCAACCACGACTGTGCGGCCTCGGCATTCTCGAAGCGCTGCACGAGAACCCAGTCGGTCTGCGCGGGCGGCGAGGGCTCGATCACCGTGCGGTCGATGAACCCGGTCCACGCAGCGAGAACCGCCCCGAGCTTCAGCTCCCACGCCCGGTAGGCCTCATCGCTGCCCGGCACGATGCGGCGCTGGATGATCAGCGAGACGGGCGCTCCCGCCACCCGATCACCTGCAGCGACCGTCTCCCCCTTGGTCATGGCCTGTTAGGCCTTCTGGTAGGCGCGCTCGCCCATCACCCAGGTCTGATCGACGGCACGGTCGTCGCCGACGATCATGATTCCGAAGAGCATGTTGGCGGCATCATCCATCGTCACCGGGTCTCCGCCGTCGGCAATGAGTGTCGAGTGCCAGTCGGCACCGGGAGGGCCCTGCGTCCAGTCGAGGGCAACGAAGTCGGCCTCCTTGCCGACGTCGAAGCTGCCGACACGGTCGTCGATGTAGAGCCCCTCGGCCCCGCCCAGCGTGATCGACCAGAAGGCACGATAGGCCGAGAGCTTGTTGCGCTCGGCCTCGGCGGCGTCTTTCAGAGAGGGGTCGATGCTGCCGTCGAGCAGGGTGTTGTTGATCATCCCGACCTTGTAGGCACCGTCGAGAACAGCGAGCATGCTGAACCGGTTGCCGCCGCCCATGTCGGTGCCGAACGTCATGCGCACGCGCTGGTCGGGGTCGGTCGCCTTTCCGAGCCGGAACATGCCGCTGCCGAGAAAGAGGTTCGAGTTGGGGCAGAACGTGACCGACGCTTCTGCGTCGTGAAGGCGCTTGTACTCGGAGTTCGACAGCCAGACCGCGTGACCACCGGTGAACTTCGGACCGACCAGATTGTATTTCTCGTACACCGCGAGGTAGTCGTCGGCACCCGGGTGAACCACCCCGACGCCGCGAATCTCGGCGGGGTTCTCTGAGATGTGAGTGTGCACCCAGGCATCCGGATGCTCGGTCTTCAGCTGCGCGCATCGCTCGAGCAACTCGGGGCTGGCGCCGAACGCGAACCTCGGTGTGATGGCGTAGAGGTTACGGCCGACGTTGTGATACTTCTCGATCAGGGTCTTACTGTCGGCATAGAAGGCGTCTGCCGTGTCGACGAAGTAGTCGGGGGCGTTCGTGTCGATACCGGTGAGTCCCGAGATGACCCGCATGTTTCGTCGCGACGCCTCCTCGAAGAGCTCCTCGGTGCAGACGGGAGCGGTGCTCGTGAAGGCCTGCACCGTTGTCGTTCCAGAGGCGAGCAGGTTGTCGAAGAATCGCACCGCGCCGTCTTTGGCGTACTGGCGGTCGGCGTACCGCGCTTCCTCGGGGAAGACCCACTTCTGCAGCCACGGCAGCAGCTGCTCACCGAAGGCGCCGAGCACGCGGGTCTGGGGAAAGTGGATGTGCCCGTCGATGAAACCCGGCGTGATGATGCGGTGCTCGATGTGCGTGATCTCGAGGTCGGCGTACTCGCCCGCTCGATCGCTGTAGGGGCCGAACGAGACGATGATGCCGTCGTCGACGACCAGCAGGCCGTCTGCGAGAAATCTCGCCGAGGCCTCTTCGTCGCCCACATGCTTCCATGGGTCGTCTATGAAATCAAAAAAAGAACCACGAATTCCGCGAACGGTCATTGCTCTGCCTTCCCTGCGTCTGAGGCAACACCAGACACAACAGTGGCCCCGGGTCAGATCGTACTAAACCGCTACGCTGGAAAGGGCAATTCTTTGGAGGAAACTTATGGCTGAAACAAGCGAAGCGACAGCGAACATCGGTGTTGTCGGGCTTGCCGTGATGGGCTCGAACCTGGCGCGCAACCTCGCCAGCCGAGAGGGCAACACCGTGGCGGTGTACAACCGCTCACCTGAACGTACGAAACTGCTCACCGACGAGCATCCTGAAGCCGGCTTCGTGGCCAGCGAGAAGATCGAAGACTTCGTTGCATCGCTGACCAAACCGCGAACGGCCATCATCATGGTGCAGGCGGGAAAAGGCACTGACGCCGTCATCTCGCAACTGGCCGACCTGTTCGACGAGGGCGACATCATCGTCGACGGCGGCAACGCACTGTTCACCGACACCATTCGGCGAGAAGAAGCCATCACGGCCAGGGGAATCCACTTCGTGGGCACCGGCATCTCGGGTGGCGAAGAGGGCGCGCTGAAGGGCCCCTCGATCATGCCCGGCGGTTCGAACGAGTCGTACGTGACGCTCGGCCCGATTCTCGAGTCGATCGCCGCCATCGCCGAGGGCGAACCCTGCGTGACGCACGTGGGTACCGGCGGCGCCGGCCACTTCGTGAAGATGATCCACAACGGCATCGAGTACGCCGACATGCAGCTCATCGCCGAGTCGTACGACCTGCTCACCAAGATCGGCGGCCTCTCCCCCGCGGGAGCCGCCGACGTGTTCACTGAGTGGAACTCGGGCGACCTCGAGTCGTACCTCATCGAGATCACGGCCGAAGTGCTCAAGCAGGTCGATGCAAAGACCGGTAAGCCATTCGTCGACATCGTGCTCGACCAGGCCGGCTCGAAGGGCACCGGCGTCTGGACCGTTCAGAACGCCCTCGACCTGGGCGTACCCGTCGGCGGCATCGCCGAGGCCGTGTTCGCCCGCGCCGTGTCGAGCCACCCCGAGCAGCGCGAGGCGGCGCAAGCCGTCATCACGTCGCGCCCCACCCCCGTCGAGGTGGGCGAGTCGTTCTCCGACGACGTGAACGCCGCGCTGTACGCCTCGAAGGTCGTCGCCTATGCGCAGGGCTTCGACGCCATCATCGCCGGCGCCGAGAAGTACGGCTGGGAGATCAACAAAGGCAACATCGCGAAGATCTGGCGGGGTGGCTGCATCATTCGCGCCCAGTTCCTGAACCGCATCGTCGAGGCGTACGACAACAACCCCGAGCTGAAGACGCTGCTGGCCGACCCGTACTTCGCCTCGGCCGTGGCCAATGGTGAGGCGGCGTGGCGCCGTATCGTGTCGACAGCAGCGCTGTCGGGCATCCCGGTGCCCGGCTTCTCGTCAGCTCTCAGCTACTACGACTCGCTCGCGTCGAAGCGCCTGCCGGCCTCGCTGGTGCAGGCGCAGCGCGACTTCTTCGGGGCGCACACGTACAAGCGCGTCGACAGGGAAGGCACTTTTCACACGCTGTGGTCGGGTGACCGAAGCGAGATCGAGTCCGAGGGTAGCTCGCACTAGGCCGTTCTCGCCGAACGAAAGGCCCGGTGGTCGCGCAATCGCGCGGCTGCTGGGCTTTTTTACCAATTCAGCGCCAAACGGCAGTTTTTGTACCCATTTCGCTGACTGATCGTTATGCAGCGGGCTCGGTTTGCCCCGCGAAGGAGGCGCATAATTTAGGCATGGCCACTGCACCCCTGACGGCACAGCCACGACCCCTGCCGCACGTCGTGACACGAGCCGCGCGAGCCCTCGAGGCCGTCTGCCGATGAGCGACACGTACGACGAGCCCGAGCTGGCGGGTTACGAGCCGCACGGCGCCAAGCCCCTGAGAAGCGCCCGCGCGAAGACGTTCATGCGCGTCGTGGTGATACTGGGGATTGCGGCGCTGGTGCTGCCGGGCATCCTGACCACCTATGGCCTCGCGAAGGCGACCGCACAGGCTGCGTGTGCTGCGAACGTGGCGTATCGGGCGCCGAGCGCCACCGGCGCGAACGCGAAGTTCGAGTTGTTCGGCCAAGGCGGCATCGGGTGGCAGTGCTATTCGGTGGGCGCGTACGGCGGCGACCGGAGGCCGGTCGCGCCGCTCGGGCTGATTCCCACCTATCCCTCGCAGGCGACGCTGCCGGGCTGAGCCTGGGTGGATCCATTCGGGCGGGGCGTGGGCCCGGGCCTCGGTTCGGGCCCGGGGTCAGGGTCTAGAGGCCGAGCCGCGACTTCACTTCGAACACCGACGGGTTCGTTGCGCTCGATCCGTCAGGAAAGAGCACAGTGGGAACCGTCTGGTTGCCGCCATTCAGCGCCTCAACCAACTCGGCCGTACCGGCAACATCTTCGATGTTGATCTCGGTGTAGCCGATGCCATCCTTGTCGAGTTGCTTCTTCAACCGGTTGCAGTAGCCGCACCACGAGGTGGAGAACATCGTGATGGTCTCGGCCGCCGGAAGGTACTCAGTCGTTGTCGTCATAGCGTTCTCAACCTGCCATTGTCATCAAATATTTCGCGTACGGCCGGGCTCGCGCGGCCAAACTCGCGCGGCTGGGCTAGCGCGGTTGGCCGTACGAACGCGCCTACGCGTCGCCGTCGAACATCGACGTGACAGAGCCGTCGTCGAAGACCTCGTGAATCGCCCGCGCCAACAGCGGCGCGATCGGCAGCACGGTGAGTGACTCGAAACGCTTCTCCATCGGAATGGGCAGTGTGTCGGTCACGACAACCGAGTCGATGAAGTCGCTCTGCAGAATCTGGCTCGCCGGGTCGGAGAAGACCGCGTGCGTCGCCGCCACGATGACACCCTTTGCACCCGCGTTCTTCAGGGCTTCGGATGCCGCGACAATCGTTCGCCCGGTATCGATCAGGTCATCCACCAGCAGGCACCAGCGCCCACTGACGTCGCCCACGATCTCGTGTACCGACACATGGTTCGGCACCAGCGGGTCGCGGCGTTTGTGGATGATCGCCAGCGGGGTGCCGAGCTTGTCACTCCACACGTCAGCGACGCGAACACGGCCCATGTCGGGTGAGACGACCGTCAGCTGTGACAGGTCGAACGTCTTGCGAATGTGCTCCATGAGTACCGGCATGGCGAACAAGTGGTCGACGGGGCCGTCGAAGAAGCCCTGGATCTGCGGTGCGTGCAAGTCGACCGACATGATGCGGTCGGCACCGGCGGCCTTGAACAGGTCGGCGATGAGGCGCGCGGAGATGGGCTCGCGGCCGCGGTGCTTCTTGTCTTGGCGGGCGTACGGGTAGAACGGCGCCACCACGGTGATGCGTTTCGCCGATGCTCGCTTGAGAGCATCGACCATGATGAGTTGCTCCATGAGCCACTCGTTGATCGGGTCGGTGTGAGACTGGATGACAAACACGTCGCTGCCGCGAACGCTGCCGTTGAAACGCACGTACAACTCGCCGTTGGCGAACGTGTGGCTGGTCGTGGAGATCAGGCCTGTCTCGAGTTCGGCTGCGATCGCCGCCGCGAGTTCGGGATGAGCTCGTCCGGTTGCCAGAACCAGATGCTTCTCATTTTCGGCCGTGATCTCAGACACTTATTCTCCGGTTTTCTCAGCGTCGGGCGCCGATTGTAGTGAATTGTTCGCCTGCTGGGCTGCCCGGTCGGCGTCACTGCCGGCACGGTGGGTTGCAACCCATCCTTCGAGGTTTCTCTGGGGGGCCACGTTCATCGCGAGCGACCCCGCCGGAACGTTCTTGCGCACCACTGTTCCGGCGCCACTGTACGCCCCATCGCCAATTGTAACGGGGGCGACGAAGACGTTGTGTGAGCCCATTCTCACGTTCGAACCCACCACCGTCTCGCTCTTCGTCACACCGTTGTAGTTGGCAAAGATCGAGCCGGCACCGATGTTCGAGTTCGTACCGATGCGAGCGTCGCCCACATACGACAGGTGCGGCACCTTGCTGCCGTCACCGATCTGGGCGTTCTTGGTCTCGACGAATGCGCCGATCTTGCCGTCGGCACCCAGTACTGTGTTCGGCCGCAAGTAGGAGAACGGCCCCACCGTGGCGCCGGCCCCGATGACCGACAGCGTGGCATCCGACCGCTTCACGATCGCACCCTCGCCCACTTCGCAATCGAGAAGGGTCGTGTCGGGGCCCACCACGGCGCCACGGGCGATGACCGTGGCCCCCCGCAACTGGGTGCCCGGCAGAATGGTGACGTCGGGCTCGATGGTGGTCTTCAGGTCGATCCACGTCGTCGCCGGGTCGTGAACCGTCACCCCAGCCAATTGCCAGCCCCGGATGATCAGGGCGTTCATCTTGGCGGCGGCCTCACTCAGTTGCGCCCGGTCGTTGATACCCGCCACGAGCCACGCGTCGGCGACCGGAAGCACCGACACGTCAGACCCCGCTCGCCGCAGCAGCTCGATCATGTCGGTCAGGTACTTCTCGCCCTGCGCGTTGTGAGTGGTGAGCTGGGGCAGAAGCTCACGGAGCTGGGCGACACCGAACATGTAGACGCCGGCGTTGATCTCGCTGATCGCCAGCTCGCTGTCGGTCGCGTCACGGTGTTCGACGATGCGGTCGACCCTGCCGTTCGACTCACGGATGACCGAGTCGGCACCCGATCGAACAATGCGGCCATAGCCCGACGGGTCGTCGAGGTACGCGCTGAGGAGCGTCGCCGAAGCAAGGCTCCGCCGGTGCTCGGCGATCAGACCGGAGAGCGTCGCGACGTCGAGAAGCGGGGTGTCGCCGTTGATCACCAGCACGTCACCGTCGAAGTCGGCAGGCAGCGCTGCCACGGCCTGCTCCACCGCGCGGCCGGTGCCTGGAGTCTCGTCTTGGTCGACGATGAGCCCGCCGGGCATGTGCTCGGAGATGACCTCGACGAGGCGGTCGCGCTCATGACGCACCACGGTGACGGTGTAGAAGGCATCCAACTCGCGGGCCGTGCCGAGCACGTGGCTCACGATGGGAACCCCCGCCAGCTCATGCAGCAGCTTCGGAGTCTCGGACTTCATGCGCGTGCCCTGGCCCGCCGCCAGGATGATGATCGCGAGTCGGGAGTCGGTCACGTGGTTCTCACTCTCTGCTGCGGTTGCTCGCCTCGACGCGTACTGCTCCGCCTCCAGGATTCGAACCTAGTCCTAACAGCTCCAAAGGCTGTCGTGCTGCCGTTACACCAAGGCGGAATGCACAGCGGCGCGCCGTGTGCAGTAAACAAGTCTGCCAGAGCTTCGGGCCTCGCGTGACGCGCTGAGGTCATCCCAGCAAACTTTCCGGGCAGAAACCGCCGTCAAAGAGCCGGATAATGAGTAAATGCCCGATGCCGAATCCACTGACTCCGTCGACGAGATCGTCGACGCGTGGAGACGCGAGCGCCCCGATCTCGACTTCGCCCCCCTGCAGGTTCTCTCGCGTGTGTGGCGGCTCTCCCGGCACCTCGACCGGGCCAGAAGAACCTCGTTCGGCTCGAGCGAACTCGAATCGTGGGAGTTCGACGTGCTGTCTGCACTTCGGCGCGCCGGGTCGCCCTACCAGTTGAGCCCCAAAGCCCTGCTCGAAGAGACCATGGTGTCGTCGGGAACCATGACGAACCGCATCGACCGGCTCGTCGGCCGGGGGTTCGTCGAGCGCCGTACGAGCCCGCACGATGGCCGGGGCATCCTCGTGACCATGACGAACGAGGGCCTCGCCCGGGTCGACGCGGCCATCGCCGAACTCGTGACGAGCGAGTCGAAGCTGCTCTCCGCCCTCACCAAACCCGACCAGGAACGCCTGGCGGGCCTGCTGCGCAAGCTCAGCCGCGACTTCGACTGACGTGCGGTTCGCGGGCGCGTCATCCTGCTGGCGTCAGCCGCCCGCCTGCGCCCACGAGAACCGCGCCGCTATGCCAGCAGCTCGCTGAGCTGCAGCCAGCGCACCTCGAGGTCGCTGAGCGTGCTCTGAACGGTGTCGAGCTCGGTCGAGATCGCGCCGAGCCCCGCGTAGTCGCTCTGGTCGTGAGCCGCCATCCGCGCGTGAATCTCGGTGACCTGGCTGCCGTACTTCTCGAGCCTGCGGTTCACCGAAGCGAGCTCCTTCTGGGCTGCCCGCAGTTCTGCTCCTGCCAGCGCCGGCTTCGCGTTCGCCTTGCCGGCTCCGGATGCCCCGCCCGCGCTGCCTGCGCCCGAACCGTCGCCCGACGAGCCCCGCGCAGCGTTTCTCTGCTGCAGCGCGCGCACCTCGAGGTACTGGTCGACCCCGCGCGGCAAGTGGATGAACCCACCATCGATCACCGCGTACTGGTTGTCTGTGACGCGCTCGAGCAAGTACCGGTCGTGCGACACCACCAGCAGCGTGCCCGGGTAGGTGTCGAGCAGGTCTTCGATGGCCGCGAGCATGTCGGTGTCGAGGTCGTTGGTTGGCTCATCCAGAATCAGAACGTTCGGCTCACTGAGCAGGATGAGCAGCAGCTGCAGGCGGCGCTTCTGGCCACCCGACAGGTCTTTCACCGGGGTCGAGAGCTGCGCGGCGGTGAAACCCACCCGCTCGAGCAGCTGGCCGGGCGTCATCTCTTTGCCGCCGGAGACATAGGTGCTGCGCTGGCGGCCGATGACCTCGCTGACGCGATCGTTCAGAATGTCGTCGAGCTCGAACAGCTGCTGAGTGAGGGTGGCGACCTTGATCGTCTTGCCACGCTTCACCCGGCCGGTGGTCGGCTGCAGCGAACCCGAGACCAGGCTGAGCAGCGTGCTCTTGCCCACACCGTTCACGCCCAGGATGCCCGTGCGCTCGCCCGGCGCGATACGCCAGGTGACATCGTGCAGAACCTTCTTCGGGCCGTTCTTGCCGTCGTAGACCACCGAGATGTTCTCGAGGTCGACCACGTCTTTTCCGAGCCGCTGCATGGCCATCGCCGAGAGCGACACAGAGTTGCGGGCGGGTGGCTCGTCGGCGATCAGCGCGTTCGCCGCGTCGATGCGGAATTTCGGTTTCGCCGTGCGGGCAGGAGCGCCCCGCCGCAGCCACGCCAGCTCCTTCTTCATGAGGTTCTGTCGTTTCGACTCCATGGTCGCCGCCATCGTGTCGCGCTCGACGCGCTGCAGAATGTAGGCCGCGTAGCCGCCCTCGAACGGCTCGATGAGCTGGTCGTGCACCTCCCACGTGGCCGTGCAGATCTCATCGAGAAACCACCGGTCGTGTGTGACGACCACGAGGCCGCCCGAGTTCGTCGCCCAGCGCTTCTTCAGGTGCCCTGCGAGCCAGGAGATGCCTTCGACGTCGAGGTGGTTTGTCGGTTCGTCGAGAAAGATGATGTCGTGGTCGCCGATGAGCAGGGCCGCTAGAGCCACCCGCCGGCGTTGGCCACCGGAGAGGTCGTCGACCAGGGCATCCCACGGAATGTCGCTTGCCAGGCCCGCGATCACGTCGCGCACGATGGGGTCGCCTGCCCAGACGTGCTCGTCGATGCCGCCCACGATCGTGTCGCCCACGGTCTTGGTGCCGTCGAGAAGGTCGGCCTGGTCGAGCATCGCGAGCGTCACGCCGTTGCGGCGGGTCACCCGGCCGGAATCGGGCTCCATGCGGCCCGAGAGCAGGCGCAGCATGGTCGACTTGCCGTCGCCGTTACGGCCCACAATGCCGATGCGGTCGCCTTCGTTGATGCCCAGTGTGACGTCGTCGAAGATGACGCGCGTCGGAAATTCGAGATGGAGGGACTCGGCCCCCAGTAGATGTGCCACCCCTCAAGTTGACCACAGGTTGAGGTGGCGGGCTGCCGTGCAGCGGTTTCGGGGCCGCCGATTGCGTTGTCGGCAGACCCCGCCCGCGCGCGTCGGCTACCCTCGTGAGGTGACGAATGAGACGGTAGCCGAGCTGATCGCTCGCCGAATGACGACGACGCCCGATTTTCCGAAGCCGGGCATCCTGTTTCGCGATCTCACTGCACTCATGGCCGACGGTGAGGGGCTCCGCCGGGTGACGGATGCCCTGACCTCAGCCATGCCCGCCGACGTCGATGCCGTGGTGGGGGTCGAGGCTCGCGGGTTTCTGTTCGCGGCGGCCGCGGCCGTCTCGCGGGCAATCGGCGTCTACCCGATTCGCAAGCAGGGAAAGCTGCCCGGGCCGCTGCTGAGCGAGACCTATGACCTCGAATACGGCTCCGCGACCATCGAGCTGCAGCCCGACTCGCTCGCTCCGGGCTCGCGCGTCTACGTTCTCGACGATCTGCTGGCCACGGGCGGAACCCTCGTTGCCGCAGTGCGGCTCCTCGAGCGGGCAGGGTACGTGGTGGTCGGCGTGGGTGTCGCGATCGAGCTCGCCGAACTCGGCGGGCGGGCGGCGCTCGGCGCTCACCCCGTCAACGCGTTGCTCACGATTTCGTAGCGGCGGGCATCCGGTGATCTGGCCATGATGAGCATCGAACTGCTGCTCGATGCGGCACTGGATGCCCGTATCCGCGCCGAGTGGAACACCCTGCTGCTCGCGGGGCTGCCGAGCCAGGCGCGGCACTCGGGCGCGAGCAATGCGCCGCACGTGACGCTGCTCGCGGCGGAGGCTGTCGAGGTCGGCGTGGTCGGGGTCGGCGCAGTCGGGGCCGGGGTGCTCCCGGCTGAGGTGCAGCTCAGCGGATTCGCGGTGTTCGGAGCCGGGCCAAAGGGGCTGGTGCTGTCGCGACTCGTGGTGGTGAGCCGCGAGTTGCAGGCGCTGCACGCCGCGGTGCACGCGGCCGCCACGGGCCTGATCGGTCTCTCGGAGCTCACTGCCGTCGACCGGTGGACACCCCACATCACCCTCGCGAGCCGCCTCACCCCAGCGCAACTCGGGGCGGCCATCGAGCTGCTCGCGCCGCCGCCCGCGCCCCACCCGCAACCCACCGAACCGCCCGCGCCCCACCCGCAGCCGCACGTCGGCCGCGCGGTCGCCCTCCGGCACTGGAACGGCACCACCAAAACGCTGACCGCCCTCGCCTGAACCGCCACCCACTTCCCCCGCTGTCTCTTATACACATCT
>NZ_JASJXO010000075.1:0-12861 GCF_035018625.1 Subtercola sp. RTI3
ACCGCCGGACCCACCTTAAGAAACACCAGGAAAGCCCAACAACCCTTACAACGGTTGCTGGGCTTTCCTGCATTTAAGGGCCTGGGCTTCCCTCACCCGCGGCTTGAACCGGCCTTGCATCATTCGGGGGAGCTGCCCGACACCCTCTGTATCCCTCAGAAATGATGGGGTTTCACCACAAATGAAACCACCTCGGGGGTACAGCAGAATGAAAGAAAATGACACCTCGGCGGTCGAGAAAGACACGCTTGTCAATCGCCGCTCACTTGTCAAAGCAGCGGCATGGTCTGTTCCCGTTATCTCGCTGGCGATTGCATCACCGGCTATGGCTGCCTCGGGCAACACCGAAGTGGGCGCCTTCCACCTCGACGGCACTTGTGGCGTGTTGGGAGTGCTCGGCCCTGGTTTTACCTTGACCGCGGGCTCCGCGCCCCTGCCGATCGGCACTGTCGTCACGATCACCGGTTCGGGTATCGCCAATATCGGTGTCTTCACGCCTGCGCCGGTCATCGCCAGCGTCGCCGTCTTGAGCGGCACCAGTCGACAGATCACGCTGACCGCCGCCCTGCCGGCCGGTGCTACGCTTGCGCTTCGCACGACGCTCTCGATCTCGGTCGCGTTCGCTCTGAACGCCAGTGCCGCGCTTCCTTCGGGCTACATCGGAACCGGGTCGAAGACCGGCGCTTCTGTCAGTTCGACGCTGATCTTCTGCAGCGGTACCTGACGCGTTGCCACTGAGAAGAAGCCCAGTCCCGGGATGGGGCTGGGCTTCTTTGCAGTGCAGTGCGGTGCTGCGTAGCGCAGTTCTGAGCGGCTAGACGAGGCCGGTGTAGCTGTCCCAGGCGGCGGGCGCGGCAGGGAGCTCGTCGCGCAGCACGCTGACCTGGATGAGGCCGTACGGCCGGTCATCCGCGTTGAAGACCTCGTTGTTGTTCTCGACACCGAAGGGTTCGAGGTTGTAGACGAAGTGATGTTTGTTCGGTGCAACGAAGCGAATCTCGGCGAGGGAGTCGTAGGCCTCGAGCGCGGCCTTACCCATTTCGAACAGGGTCTGCTGCAGAGCGAGCGAGTGAAGTGTGGCGAACTTCTCGATGAGGATTGTCTTTATGCCTTCGTAGGCGGCGTTCCAGTCGACGTCGGTGCCGACGTAGCGCCACTGCGCCACCAGCGATGTGGCCATCACGCGGTCGTTGGTCGGCTCAAGCAGCGTGTAGCCGTCTTCGTAGAACCCGGCGAACTCCGAGCCGGTCGACTTCAAGATGGTGAGGTCTTTGAAGCCGGCGATGACGGTGGCGCTCTGATCGTCGCCGTGCCCCTCAATTGTGACGGCGGCTGTGCGAACCTCCTGGCCCGAGCGCACCCAGGTGTGGTCGTGTTCGACCCCGCCGACGCTGACGCGCTGCCAGAGAAACTCTTCGACCTCGATGCGGGCAGAGTCGACGTACTCAACCGTGTCAGCGAAGTGGCGGCCGAGCTCGAGGGCGTATGCCTCGATGGTGACCAGCCCCTTCTCCTTGGCGAATGAGTATGCGGTCTGCTTCTGGCTGTCTGTCGGCAGCACCTGCGATTGATCGCCGAAAAGGTGAGCGCCGGCGAACGCTCCGCGAAGGGCCGTCGAAACATTGATGTCGCGAATCTCGTGGCGGGCCTGGTCGCGGTAGATGCGCACGACCCGGTTTTCTGCTTTGCCGTAACGGTTTGGACCAAGAACGATGGGCACGATCGGGTCTCCTTTCGGATGGGTGGATGTTCGGTGGTCTGTGTGGGGCGGCGAATCAGTGCGTCGCTGTCAGGAGTCGGCCTCGAAGGCGCACTTGATCGTTCGGCGCGCCGAGCACGAAGACGGGTTCGCCGCCGAGCCAGGTGGTGTGCACGACCCCGTGCAGCTCGGAGCCGTCGAATGCCGTGACCTTGTTCTTGTGCTGGAGGTGTTCCGCGATAACGGTGAACGTCTCATCGGGGGCGAAGGCGACGAAGTCGGCGTCGGTGCCTACGGCCAGCGACCCCTTGGCGGGGAGACCCGCGAGGCGGGAGGTGGAGCCGGTCATCCACTCGACCACCTGCTCGAGAGTGATACCGAACTCACGCGCAGCCGACCACACTGCGGGAAGGCTCACCTCGAGACCAGAGATGCCGCCCCAGGCCAGGCCGAAGTCACCGCCGTGCCCGAGCTTCAGCTCGCGGGTGCTGGGGGAGTGGTCGGAAGCGATGAGGTCGATGTCGCCCGCGATGAGTGCCTGCCAGAGCTCTCGGCGATTGCTTTCATCGCGAATGGGAGGGCAGCACTTGTACTGGGTAGCGCCGTCGGGTATTCCCTCGGAGGCGAAGCTCAGATAGTGCGGGCACGTCTCGACGGTGAGGTGCAGCCCCTCGGCTTTGGCTGCCCGAATGGTGGGCAGGGCGC
This sequence comes from Subtercola sp. RTI3, assembly GCF_035018625.1. Taxonomy (NCBI): domain Bacteria; kingdom Bacillati; phylum Actinomycetota; class Actinomycetes; order Micrococcales; family Microbacteriaceae; genus Subtercola; species Subtercola sp. RTI3. The sequence continues at coordinate 2,405 of NZ_JASJXO010000075.1, forward strand.
TGGCAGAGGAGAGGTGCAGAATATGGGCGCGTGCACCGGTGCGGCGCAGGCCCTCGATGACGTGCTCGATGGCCGTCTTCTCGGCGCTGTCGGGTCGACTCGCCACGAAGTCGTCATAACCCACGCCGCCGGTGTTCTCGTGGGCTTCGAGCACTCCGGGATCTTCGGCGTGCACGATGAGCAGCCCATCGAAGGCGGCGAGCTCGGCCAGGGCGGCGTGCAGTTGTTCGGTGCTGAGGTGCGGAAACTCGTCGACACCCGAAGGGGAGAGAAACGCTTTGAAGCCGAAGACACCAGCCCTGTGCAGCGGCTCGAGGTGGCCGAGACTCGACGGGATGGCTCCGCCCCAGAACCCGATGTCGATGGTGGCCTGGGCGGCGGCAGCTTCGCGTTTCTGCCGCAGGGCATCCACTGTCGTCGTCGGCGGAATGCTGTTGAGCGGCATGTCGATGATGGTCGTGACCCCGCCGGCAGCAGCCGCCCGGGTTGCGCTGGCGAAGCCCTCCCAGTCTGTGCGGCCGGGTTCGTTCACGTGCACATGGGTGTCGACGATTCCCGGGATCAGTACCTGGCCCGCGGGCAGGGCGACCTCCGTCGTCGCCGTGAACTCGGCATCGTGGTCGCCGATCGCGACAATCGTGCCGTTCGTTACGGCGAGGGTCGCCGGGCGGAAGGCTCCGTCGATGAGCGCAGAGTGTGCTCGTACGATGAGATCGTAGTGGTCGACCATTGGTGCCTCCGTGCGCGTGCGAGTGGTGCGAGTCGTGCGGTGGTTCGGGCTTCCAGCGTAACTTTTCTGAGGGGGCCGCACTCAGCGCTTCTGAAATGTGCCCGACACACGCTGCCACCTGATCGAAATATGGCCGGGCAACAGACCACAGCGAATGTGTGGTTTCATCGTTCAACGGAAGAACTGTCGACAGCCCTCGCCGCCAAAGGGAAGGAGTGACCGGATGCTCGAACTTGCCAGCGCACTGCTGCCCCTGCTCGACGCGGGGCATCACATCGCGGTGGCTACCGTGACCCGCATCGACGGCAGCGCCCCGCGCACGCTGGCGACCTCGATGGCACTGGTCGACAGCGGCGCCGTGATCGGCAGTATCTCGGGGGGCTGTGTCGAGGGTGCGGTGTACGAGGCCTGCGCCGAAGTGCTGGAGACGGGCCGGGCTTCGGTGCAGCAGTTCGGCTACTCCGACGACGATGCGTTTGCCGTGGGCCTGGCGTGCGGGGGGCGCATCGAGGTGATCGTTCAACGCATCGGCGGTGCGGTTGACGAACGCGATGACGCGCTGCAGCGTGAGTTCGCAGCCGCTGCTGAAGGGCGCCCGGCCGGCATTGCCATGATCGTGGAGGGTGACGCGCTCGGGGCCGTGTTGGTGGGCGGTCACGAACCGTCGGAGTTCGTCGGTGTGCCGGTCGACAGCGCGAACCGCCTGCGTGCCGAGCTGGCCGCTCGTATCTCGGCCGGGCAGAGCGGGTTGGCCGTGGTGGAGTGTGACGACGCGCCGATCAAAGCCCTGTTCGTCGTGGCGGCGACAGCCCCACGCATGATCATCTTCGGCGCGGTCGACTTCTCGGCGGCACTTGCGCAGGCGGCTGTGCTGCTGGGCTACCGCGTGACCATCTGCGATGCGAGGCCCGTTTTCGCGACCGCCGAGCGGTTTCCGGCGGCACACGACGTCGTTGTCGAATGGCCTTCCGACTATTTGGCACGTACAGAGGTGGATGCCCGAACTGTGGTGTGCGTTCTGACCCACGACGACAAGTTCGACATTCCGCTGCTCGAGGTGGCCCTCGGCCTTCCGATCGCCTACGTCGGAGCGATGGGGTCGAGGCGTACGCACGAGAGACGCCTCGAGGCGCTCTGCCAGACGGTCGACAGCGACGCACTCGAGCGACTGCACTCGCCCATCGGTCTCGACATCGGGGCCAGTACTCCCGAAGAGACGGCGCTCTCGATTCTGGCCGAGGTCGTGGCTACCCGCACGGCTGCATCAGGGGGGTCGCTGAGGTACCTCGCAGGCCCTATTCATGGCGCGGCCGCGAAACATTCCCGAATCGGAATATAGCGCAGCCCGTCGGCTGTGTCAGCTGGCGGTGTCAGCGTTCAGCAGACGCCAGAGACGGTCGCGAGAGAACGGCAGTTCGCGGGGGCGGCGACCGGTGGCGTTCCGTACGGCATTGGCGAGGGCAGGGGCGACGGGGTTGAACGGCGCCTCGCTCATCGATTTGGCGCCGAAGGGCCCGAGCCCGTCGGCGGTGTCGGCGAAATAGACCTCGGTGGTGGGAGTGTCGGCGAACTGGGCGAGGTGGTAGTTGCGCAGCACGCTCGTGGTCACGGTGCCCTCGGCATCGAGGATGAGTTCTTCGTAGAGCGAGGTGCTGATGCCTTGAGCGACTCCGCCCTCGATCTGGCCCCGGCACTGCTCGGGGTTGATGACGAAGCCCGCGTCGGCGGCCTGGATCGACTGAAGGATACGCAGTTCGCCGGTACGGCTGTTGACGGCGACCCGCATGGCGTGCACGTTGAACGCGAGCGAACGGCGGTGCCCGGCGTGGGTACCGAGGGCCGTGATCCCGCGCGCGGCGGGGGCTGCGTTCGCGACCCCGCCGTCGATGCGAACGGTGGTGACGGCGGGGGCCGCCTCGGTGCCGGCCGCTGCGAGTTCGGTGAGGGTGAGCATCCGGTCGCCCGAAGAGAGACCCTCGGAGTTCAGCTGCCAGGCCGCGGCAGGGATGCCCGTGAGAGCCTCCGCGACCTCGCCGAGTTTCACCGCGAGGGCGGTCGCTGCGGCGAGCACGGCTTTGCCGGCCACGACGGTTCCGGCCGAGCCGAAGGCCCCCGTGTCGTATGGCACCACGTCGGTGTCGGACTGCCGGATGCCGATGAGTGACGCACTCGTGTTGAGCGCTGTTGCGGCGAGCTGGGTGTGCACGGTGGTGGTTCCGTTGCCGAACTCTGCCGTGCCGGCGTTGATGGTGTACCGGCCGTCGAGGCCGAGGGTGATGGAAGCCTCGGCGAAGTGGCCGCGCGGCGGGATGGTGGCGATCATGGCGGCGGCCATTCCCTCACCCACCGACCACTCTGGCCCGTCGGGTGCTGGCAGGCTGCGACCCGATTCGGGTCCTGTGGCGAGGGCGTTCTGGGCGAGGTCGAGGCACTGGTCGAGGCCGTAGCTGCCTCCGAAGACAAGGTCGTCGCCTTCGACATGGGTGACGACGAGCGGGTCGGTGGGGCCGACGGCGTTGAGGCGCCGCAGCTCGAAGGGGTTCATGTCGAGGGCGATGGCGAGGTCATCCATCGCCGACTCGATGCCGAACACGACCTGGCCGAGACCGTAGCCGCGAAAGGCGCCAGAGGGCATGTTGTTCGTGTAGACGGCTTCGGCATCGACGCGCTTGTTGGGCGAGTTGTAGACGCTGATCGACTCTGAGCAGCTGTGGTACATGACGCCGGGGCCGTGGTTTCCGTAGGCGCCGGTGTCACTGAGCACGTCGACCTTCATGGCCGTGAGCAGGCCGGCCGCGGTGGCGCCGAGGCTGACGCTCACCCGCATGGGGTGGCGGCACGGCACGACGGTGAGTTCGTCGGTGCGGCTCATCTCGTACTGCACCGGGCGACCGGTTTTCAGAACGGCGAGGCTGACGATGTCTTCGGTCTGGATCTCCTGCTTGCTGCCGAAACCGCCGCCCACGCGGGCAGTGAAGACGCGGATGGTGTCGAGGCTCCGGTCGAAGAGCCGGGCCAGCTCCTTCTGAACGAGAAAAGGCACCTGCGAGCTGGTGCGCAGCACGAGCCGGCCGTGGTCGTCGAGCCAGCCGATGCTGGCGTGGGTCTCGAGGGCGGTGGCGGCGATGCGGTGCGACTGCCAGGTTCCGCTCACGGTCACGTCGGCGTCGGCGAAGCCCTGGGCGATGTCGCCGTATTCGCCGTGCAGGGCTGCGACGAGGTTCGTCTCGGGGTCGGCGATGCGCGAGTCGTTGGGGTTCTTGCCGCTGTGCAGCAGTGGGATGCCCGGCTGCCGCGCCTTCGCCGGGTCGAAGTTGGCCGGTAGAACGTCGTACTCGACCTCGATGAGCCGGCTCGCGGCCTCTGCTATGCCAACGGTTTCGGCGACGACGACGGCGACGCGCTGGCCCCTGAACCGGATGACCGGGTCGAGCACGAGCGTGTCGTCGGGGTCGTCGGTGCGGTTCTCGTGGCGGGCGGTGGAGAAGAGGCTGCTCGGGGAGTCGCGGTGGGTCAGCACGGCGGCGACGCCCTCGAGGGCCTCGGCGGCGGAGGTGTCGAGGCGGGTGATGCGGGCGTGGGCGTGCGGGCTCCGCAGTACGACGAGGTGCAGGAGGCCAGGGATGGCGACGTCGAGCGTGTACTCCTCGCGCCCGGTCACGATGCGGGCGCCGGCGGGGGCGCGCTCCGAGGTGCCGACGGAGCGCGGGGCGGGAGTGGTTGCGGCGGGCGGCGCGGTGGTGGGAGCCGCGGCATGCGAGCGGGCGGCGGTCGGGCATCCGGAGCCGGGGTTGGCAGAGGCGGCGTGGGCGGCGCACGCTGCAGGGTCGACCGGGCCGGAGGACGAGGCGGCGCAAGGGCGCGGGGTCACGTTGGTGATGCCGGCGAAGGCGTCTCTGATCGAGCGGTAGCCGGTGCAGCGGCAGAGGTTGCCTTTGAGCAGGCGCGGCAGATCGGCCGGGTCTGCCTCGGTGAGGGTGGAGGCCGTGACGACCATGCCCGCGGTGCAGAACCCGCACTGGAACCCGGCGGCGTCGACGAAGCTCTGCTGAACGGGGCTGAGAGCGTCAGGGGTGCCGAGGCCGGCCACGGTGGTGACGTCGTGGCCCTCGATGCGGTGAGCCGGGTAGACGCAGGAGTGCACGGGCTCGCCGTCGACGAGAACCGAGCACGCGCCGCAGTCGCCCGTGTCGCAACCCTTCTTGACCTCGAAGTGCTCGGTGTCGCGCAGCAGGGTGCGAAGGGCCTGGCCGGCGCGCGGGGTGGCCTCGGTGGGCTCGCCGTTGACGGTGAACTTCATGCCAGCTCCTCGCGGATCTCGTCGGCCAAGACGCAACTCACGGCGCGTCGCCAGTCGGCGGCGCCATGAGCATCAGTGAACCATTCGTCGAGGCGTTCGACGTCGGCGCGCAGAGTGTCGGCGTCGGGCAGGGCGTCGTAGCTCAGCTGAACAGGCTTTACGGTGGCGGCGGTGACGGTCAGAACGAAGGCGCCAGAGCGTTCGAGGCGGCCGAGCAGTACGGCCCCCGATCGTCCGAGCGGGGACAGGGCGATCTTGCGGTAGCCCACCCTCGCCTCGAGCGCTCGAAGCGGCAGGTGAATCGAACGCAGAACCTCGCCAGGGGTCAGGATGTTCGTGGTGTTTCCGGCGATGAACGAGGTCACGGGCATCCGGCGCTCGCTGCCGTCGGGGCTCCAGATGAGCACTTCACCGTCGAGCGCAGCCGTGAGGGAGGTCATGGGGCCGGCCGGAAGCGAGGCGCAGAGGTTGCCGCCGACGGTGGCGACGTTCCAGACCTTGAACGAGCCGAACAGGGCTGTGCAGCACTGGAAGAACGCGGGGTGCGCGAGCCAGCCGGGTTGGGCGGGGAAGCGCGAGAGCTCGGCGATGGTGCAGGTGGCGGCGATGTCGAGACCGTCGGGGGTGACGGTGAGGGCAGGCCACTCGAGGGTCATCAGGTCGACGAAGCCCTCGAGGTGGTTCTGGGGCTCGCCGAAGAGCGCGGAACCGCCGGCGAGGGGTACGACCGTGGTGCAGAGCGCCACCAGGTCGGCGCGGCTACGGGCCAGCCGAACATCGGTGATGGTGTTCAGATCCATGATGCAGGTGCCCTTTCTGTGGGCCCGACGGCGGCCCAGCCCGCGAGAAAGCGGGATCTGATCAGTGAACACCACAAAAATGTCGGGCATGTAACGGGGAGTGGGCGGTGCGGGCGGGGTGCGGTTTCGAGAGGGGGTGTCGGATGCCCGTGCCGCGTGCGGGGTGGTGTTCGTGTCAGGCGGCGCCGACCCACTCGGTGGTGCCGTCGGTGAAGACCTGCTCCTTCCAGATGGGAACACGTTCTTTTACCGCATCGATGAGTTCGGCGCAGGCGGCGAAAGCTGCGGCCCGGTGCGCTGACGCCACGGCGCAGGCGAGGGCGATGTCACCGACGACCAGGTCGCCGATGCGGTGCGCGACGGCGATGCGGGTGCCGGGGTGCCGGGCGGCGACGTCTTCGGCGACGCGGCGCATGACCTCGTCGGCCGACGGATGCGCGCTGTAGGTCAACCGTTCGACCGACTGCCCGTGGTCGTGGTTGCGCACGACTCCGCTGAACGTGACGACCGCGCCGGCCTCGTCGGAGCTGACGTTGTCGACGCACCACTCGACGGTGATGCCGGCGTCACTCACGAAGGCGAAGGCGATGCTGCCGGGGGCGCTGCGGTCGTCGCTGTCGTAGGTCAGGTTGTCAGCGCTCATGGTCGCCGCCTCTCAGCTGGTCGACCATGTGGTCGAGAACGTCGTCGAGCAGGCCGAGGCCGTCTTTCACGCCGCCGGTCGAGCCCGGAAGGTTCAGCACAATGGTCGACCCGGCGACGCCGGCCACGCCGCGAGAGAGCAGGGCGCTCGCGACCTTCAGCGAGCCGCGGCGGCGGAGCTCCTCTGCGAAGCCCGGAATCTCGTAGTCGAGTAGCGCGCGCGTCTGGTCGGGGGTGCGGTCGCCGGGATGGATGCCCGTTCCTCCGCTGGTCACGACGAGGGTGGGCGAACCGGCGATGATCTGGGCCAGCGCGGTGCCGACCCCGGGGCCGTCGGCGACGACGAGGGGGTCGCCCACCGACCATCCACGGCCCGTCAGCCACTCGGCGATGAGAGGGCCCGTTCGGTCGGTGTACACGCCCGTCGCGGCCCTCGTCGATGCGATGAGTACTACCGCGGTGTTCACGCGTCGCCCCGCACCCAGTCGCCGCTCTTGCCGCCGGTCTTCGAGACGACCTCGATACCGGTGATGCTGGCGTGCTTGTCGACGGCTTTGATCATGTCGTAGAGGGTGAGGGCGGCGATGGATGCGGCAGTGAGGGCTTCCATTTCGACGCCGGTGACGCCGGTGGTCTTCACCATGGTCTCGATGAGCACGCGGTCGTCTGACGCGGTGAAGTCGATGGTCGCGCCTGACAGTGGCAGTGGGTGGCAGAGCGGAATGAGGCTCGACGTCTGTTTGGCGCCCATGATGCCGGCAATGCGGGCCGTGGCGAGGGCTTCGCCTTTGGGGAGTTCGCCGGCCATGAGCATGGCGATCACGTCGGGCCGGGTGATGAGGGTGGCGCGGGCGTGCGCGACGCGCTTGGTGACGGGTTTGTCGGTGACGTCGACCATGAGAACGGCGCCGTCGGGGCGCACATGGGTGAGGGCGGGTGCGGTTGCGTGGTCGCCCGCCGCCGCTGCGCCCCTGTGGCGTCCTGCATGGTCACTCATCGATCCTCCACACCATCACGGGGTCGCCGGCGTCGAGGTGTTCGACGTCGGCCGGAATGTGCACGAGGGCGTTCGAGGAGGCATACGAGTGCAGCAGGTGCGAGCTCGGCCCTCCGACGAGTTCGACGGTGCCGTCGTCGTGCACGAACCCCCGCCGAACCTGATAGACCCCGGGCGGGGAGTCGGTGGCGCCGATGATCATCGCTACCTCGCGCATCCGGTCGGCCGGCTCGCTCTGGGCAAGTCGGCGAAGAGCTGGCCGCACGAACATCTCGAACGACACCAGCGCGCTCACCGGGTTGCCTGGCAGGCTGAGCACCGGCCGCACCACGTCGTCGAGGGTCGCTCGACCGAATCCCTGGGGGCCGCCGGGCTGCATGGCCACCGTGCCGAATTCGACGCCGAGCGGGCCGAGGGCGTCGCGCACCACTTCGCGGGCGCCCGCACTCACCCCGCCCACGGTGATGATGAGGTCGTGTGCGCTGGCGTGGGCGGCGAGGATGCCCAGCAGATCTACCGCGTCATCAGAGCGGCACGGAACCGCCGTCACCTCGCACCCGGCTTCGATCAGCGCCACGCTGAGCGACACGCTGTTCGCGTCGAAGATCTGCCCGGCGCCGAGCGTTGTGCCGGGCTCGCGGATCTCGTGCCCGGTCGACACCAGCAGCACCCGGATGCGCCGCACCACGTCGATGACGGTCAGGCCGGTGCCGGCGATGACGCCGAGCTGGGCCGGGCCGAGCGGGCTGCCGGCGGGCAGCAGCACGGCTCCGGCGCGCACGTCACTGCCGGTGCGGCGGATGAACGTGCCAGGGGTGACGGGTTCGATGAAGCTGACCGTGGCGGGCGCGCTGGCCGCGACAGGGGTATCGCTGGTCGCGCCAGACGCTTCGGGCGTCTCCTCGGCGGTCTCACTCGACGCAATCGCAGCGAACCGCGGCGGAATCGCCTGCTCGATCGGCACGATCGCGTCGGCCCCGGGAGGCACCGGCGCCCCCGTCATGATGGGTGCCGCCGTGCCCGAAGCCAGGGGTTCCGCTCCGTCGCCGGCCGCGATCTGCGCCGCCACGAGCAGCTCGACCGGGTTCTCGGGCGACGCCGTCACGAGGTCGAACCACGAGACCGCGTAGCCGTCCATCTGTGAATTGTCGAAGTTCGGCAGATCGGTGGGCGAGAGCAGGTCGCTGGCCAGAACCCGCGCGCGAAACTCTCCCGAGTGCTCGGCGAGTCGCTGAGGAGACACCTCGAGCAGCTCGCTCACCCGGTTCTCGAAGAGCGGCGCGAGCAGCGCGTCGACGGCTGCCCGGTGTTCTTCAGTGCTGCGACGGTTCACACGACCATCCTGCCCCACACTGCCCTCACTGCGGCACCCTGTTGTCAATCTGTGCGCGAAGTCAGAAAGCGGGCCGCAAAACTCTTACTCTTGATGAATGACTGTGATGCTCGGTGTTCCCCAGGTGCGTCTCGGCTCGCGGGGCGGGGCGGGGGCGTCGCAGCTCGCGCAGTACGGCGCCCGCCCGAGTTCGGCGAGTGCGCCCGGGCTGGTCGACAGCTTCGGCCGCTCGGCCACCGACCTGCGCATCTCGCTCACAGACAAGTGCAACCTGCGCTGCACGTACTGCATGCCGGCCGAGGGTCTTCCGTTTCTGCCGACACCGAAGCTGATGCAGCGCGACGAGATCGTGCGTCTCGCCCGCCTGGCCACCGAGCGCCTGGGGGTTCGCCAGGTGCGCTTCACGGGTGGCGAGCCCCTGCTTCGCAAAGACCTGGTCGAGATCATCCGGGGCGTAGCAGCTCTGGATGCCCGCCCAGAGATCTCGCTGACGACCAACGCCATCGGGCTGGCCGGCCGCGCTGTCGCCCTCGCTGATGCAGGGCTTGACCGTGTGAACGTTTCGCTCGACTCGATCTGCGCCGAGACGTTCGCCATCATCACTCGTCGGCCGTTTCTCGACAAGGTGCTGAAAGGTATCGATTCGCTCGGCGCTGCGGGCATCGGGCATACCAAGATCAACGCCGTGCTCATTCCCGGCGTCAACGACACCGAGGGGCCCGACCTGCTCGCGTGGGCGCTGGCGGGCGGGCATCAGCTGCGCTTCATCGAGCAGATGCCGCTTGACGCCGACCACATCTGGGACCGCGACATCATGATCACCGCGGCCGAGATGCGTCGCCGCCTCTCCGAACGCTTTCAGCTGACGCCCGACAGCGAGCCTCGCGACGGTTCGCCCGCCGAGCTCTACCAGGTGCGCGCCCGCGGTGCGTCGCTCGACGACCCCTCGCTCGGAACGGTGGGCATCATCGCTTCGGTCACCGAAGCCTTCTGCGAAGACTGCCGCCGCACCCGCCTCACCGCTGAGGGCGGGGTGCGCAGCTGCCTCTTCTCGCACACTGAGACCGACCTGCTCGGCCCGATGCGTGCCGGGGCCGGCGACGACGAGGTGGCCGACCTCTGGCGGGCCGCCATGTGGGCGAAACCGTCGGGGCACGGAATGAACGCGGCCGGGTTCGTGCAGCCTGAGCGGCCGATGAGTGCCATCGGTGGTTGAGGTGGCGGGCGCTGGTCGCGGCGCGGCGGCAGGTGAGGGCGCGGCTGATCTTGATGGCGGCACTGCGGCGGGTGCCGGCTTGATTCGGGTGCGCGTGCGGGTGCGGTATTTCGCTGCGGCGAAGGCGGCGGCGGGTGTGGCAGAAGAGTTGCGTGACGTCGACTCCGGATGCACGGTCGATGACCTGCTCGTGACCGCGGGCCTCGCGTCGCTGCCGGTCTTCGGTCGCAGCACCTTCCTCGTCAACGGGGTCGCCGCCGCGCGAACCCAACCGTTGTACGACGGAGACACCCTCGACGTGCTGCCCCCCTTCGCCGGCGGCTGATCCCCGCCGCCCAGCCCCACCTCACCCGGTCATCCAGTCGGCGAAGTTTGTGGGTGCTACCGCGCCACACCCACAAACTTCGCCGAGTCGATGGGATCCGGTGGCGGCCGGGGG
>NZ_JASJXO010000076.1:0-12606 GCF_035018625.1 Subtercola sp. RTI3
CACGTTGCCGTTGGCGAAATCGAGCTCAGAAAATGAGGCGGTATTGCCCCGGGCATTCGAACCGGCGCCATAAACGCCGGCGCTTTGACCGTTGGCTGATACCGAGAAGTCGCTACTTGACGTAGCGCCCGCGGGTACCGGAGCGGTCGTCACCGTGCCCGTGCCCGCGAACGCCGGAGTGGGTTTGGTGATGCCGAGGAGAATCGCGGTCGTTACCGACGCGATTTTGATCAGTACTGCTCGCCGTTGAGACATTGGTCTACCTTTCCTTCATTGAATGAAGCCGAGCGGCCTCGGCATCATTAATCACCGTCACGGATCCGTGGCGTGCGTCTCGTGGTAAGTCCAGCCGGACAGGCGCCCAATCCCGCCCGTCCACGGAAGTCATTGCTTGATAGCCGTCCTCGAGGAATGGGTCGAACAGCATGACGAGACGGCCATCGCTTTCAAAAACCGTGGGGCCTTCGACAAATGATGGGCTTCCAAAGCGCACGCCTGTTCCTTCCGGCCGTCCATCTGGGCTCAGTGCCCAGATGAGCAGATCTTTTCGGGCTTGGGGTGTCTCGTTGGTTCCAGTTTCATCTTTGGCGACCAAAAAGCCTGACGAGTCGGGTCGTTTGAACACGGTCGCGTCGATCAACGAGAACCCCGGATCAAGGTAAACCGTCGATTCGGTGTAAGAGCGGAAATCGGGCGTTTTGCAGCTCCAGATGGAGTGGTACTGCTCGCTGGCCAGCCAGTCGACGCCAGCGTCGGGTTCCAGTCGCACCGAGGACGACCAGATGATATTGATCGTTCCGTCGCGGTCAGAGAAGAACTCAGGCGCCCAGGCATTCTTCGCGCCGGCAATTTTCGACATCACAGGGATGGCCTCAAAATCGGTCCACTCGAGAAGGTCGGCGCTTCTGGCGTGGATAATGCTCGTGCTTGCCCAGCCGTTTGTGGCTAGGAGATGGAAGAGCCCGTCGGATGCGCGCCCGATGAAGGGATCGCGGAGAGTCCGGTCCCCGATCGGACTGGTCACGATAGAACCGCCGCCTGCGACGGGCTCGAACACGATGCCATCCCAGCTGAGGGAAAGATGCAGGGATTCATCCTGAGTTGTAAAGTACGAGAACAAGTACGGCATCAGCCGACCGTCTTCGTCACGAGATAAACCCGCGCAGCAGGCTCATCACCCGACCCCGTGATGAGAAGCCGCCTGTTCTTCAACTCCACCGTCCACGGACGACCGATTTCCGGCGGCGGGAAAACCTGCTCGACGGTTGCGCCGTCATCGACTCCGATCTCGAGAACGACAGCGGGATCTGCACCACTCTGGCGCCAAACCATGACGACGACCTCGCCACTTTCCGCGTTGTCGAAAGCGACGGTAGACCATGGTTCGCCCCACCGAGCCATACCGGTCGGATACCTGACAATAGAGCTTGACTGGATTTTGATCAGACGCTTATGAACGGAGACACCTGCGGCGACGAGTTCCAGCTGACGGTCATCCATTCGACTCAGCACCCCAGCCAAATAAAGACGCCCCGCAAGACCGTTGGCAATCGTAAAACAGATCATCTCGTCGGTCATATCCGCTTGGGGATATGACCAATTGCCGGCTTGCTCGGGCAGGATGTGCGCCAGAGCGCCGACCGCAATGCTCGGGTAAAGAAGTGGATTTGGTTGATCCGACGTCGACTGGATATGTACGTTCTCGAGTATCCCGAAGTCGGACCTCATCCCGCCCGAGGCGCAGTTTTCGATGAGCACGTCCGGATGACGCTGCCGAAGCCGGGCGAGCCAAGCTACGTGAGCCCGCGCATTTTCTAACAATCCACCGCCAGCGCTGCCGCCATCTCCGTCGGGCCCAGGAGAGAGCATGGAGTTGTAATCGAACTTGAAAAAGCAGACTCCGAGCTCGACGACCAGTCGGTCCAAGACCCGGTCGAGATGGCGTGTAGCGGCGGAACTCCGGAAATCCAAGTAGAAGCGGCCGCGATCGCGGATCCGGCCACCGAATCGGTGGAGAAAAGCCTCCTCGGGAAGTTCGATGGCTGCGTCACTCGTTTCACCGACGACTTCCGGTTCCAACCAAAGCCCTGGTTTCATGCCGCGCGCCCGGATAGCGTCCAGGGTTGTCGAAATCCCGCGCGGAAAGCGGGAGACGGAAGGGTTCCAGTCCCCGACCGAATCAGCCCAACCCTCACCGTTATCGGCCCATCCGGCGTCGATACAGAAATAGTCGGCACCAACGCGTGCGGCGCTTTCAATGAGAGGGAGTAACTTCTCTTCCGTGGGGTCTCCCTCGAGAGTTCCCATGAAATCGTTATAGATAACCGGATATTCAGCGGCACCACCTCGCATTCGACGCCAGGCGCGTCGTATTTCAGTGAGCCCAGCGAGGGCATCTTCCGTGCTCTGCCCGACGCCGACGCTCACCGTGACCGACTCGAATGCGTCTCCTTGTACAAGCGCATGCGTCCATTGATGAAAGTCGTCAGTCGGCCCACTGACGACCAAATAGGCACCGTCGTCGATGTCCCGGCGCACGATCTGGCCGATCGGTTCAGGTTCCATAAATCGCGGAAGCGCCGATCGGTCCCAGGCTCGCTCCCCCACTTCCCATCGCCACGGGCTGGGGCTATCCACTTGCCAGGCGAGGGCGCGCACCGAGTTCACGGCAACCGCAGCGGGCGCGAAAGAGCCGGACGACCACGTCCCGAAGCTGGTGGCTGATGTGAATCCGCGCCGATATTCGGCAGGGTCATGAGGGGCTATGAGTTGAGCAGCTGGGTCCCGAAGGGGCACGACCTCCCAGCGGTTCTCCGCCGACCAACTGCTCCGGGCACGCCAAATTTTCAAGCTGGTCAAGTCATCCGACAGGATCGCGCCGGTGGCGAAGCTCGATACCGCGGCGATTCGTATCGCCGGCCGCCCCGGTTCAAGGCTGACAACGCTCCGGGTGCGAAAGGCGGCCGCCCCTTCGACGGTTTCGAAGACAGTGACGACGATCAGCCCGATCACATCATCATGTTGCTCGACGATCAGACGGAGCGTATCCGCGTCTCGCTCCTCGCTATGAGCTCGGTACCGAAGGCGTGCCCCCAAGGCGGTCTTGTCCATACGGTTGGGGGTGTCAGTCAACCCGAGACTGGGGATCAAGATTTCGACCAACGTTTGCTTGGGCGTTCGCGCGGGGGCGTCGGCGACGCCCCACATGATGTCCTCGAGGACGACGGGTTGATCCATTCCGTGAGTCAGCCGGAGACGAAGTAGGCCGTTGCCCCACTCGAGTACCGTGCCCTCACGGGTGAACTGCTCGGCGATCATGCTTTCACCGCCCCCGAGGTCAATCCCTCAACGACGTTTCGCTGAAGGAGAAGGAATATCACGAGAAGGGGGGCAACCCCGAGCAGCGCTGCTGGGAAGAGAACAGTCGGTTCCACCGATTTCGGATCCACCAACGCGTACGCGTTTGCCATCACTGTGCGACTTCCGGTGTCCTGAAGAAACACGAATGGGATGAGGAGGTCGTTCCAAATGTTCAGCGTCATGAAGGTCGCGAGTGTCGCCGTGACAGGCCGAAGCAGGGGAAGCAATATCGAGAAGAAACTGCGGAGGGGCCCCGCCCCGTCGAGGGCCGCTGCCTCCTCCAGCTCGAGGGGGATCTGCCGGAAGAAGCTGGTGAAGAAGAAGATCGCCAGCGGCAGGTTCAACGCCGTGTAGATGAAGACAACTCCGAGGTGGGTATTGAGCAGTCCCATGTCGCGGATGAGCAAGTACAGAGGGGCGAGCAACACGAAAATCGGAATGGATGTTCCGAGCAGAAAGGACCGATAGACGGCGCTCGTCCATGGGCGGGATATGCGCGCGAGCGGATAGCTCGCCATTGCGCCGATCACGATCGTGAGGGCCGTGGATCCGAGAACCAATATGACCGTGTTCAATACGCTAATGCCGTAGTCCAGCTTGGTGAAAGTGTCGGTGATATTCGAGAACGTCAGGTGCGTGGGGATGGCGATGGCATTCGATGCGACGTCTTTCGCCGGTCTGAACGCGACTGACAACGTCAGAACGAACGGAAGCATCAGCGCAACGATGGCGAAGGTCAGCCCGATGTTGGAAAGGATTCGCGCGGGAGAAACGCGCGACCGCGACCCAGTGCCCCCGCGCTTCTTCGATGAGTGAGCTACGAGATTCATGACATCCGCCTTTCGCGAAGCTGGAGGGCCCTGTTGATGCTGGTTGTGATGATGACAACGGTCAACAACAAGAGGATTGAGATCGAGACGGCGTAGGCGAACTGATTGCCGCCGGAGAACACTTTCTGGAATATGACAAGGGATAGGGTCTGAGTCGAATTAGCCGGACCACCGTTGGTGAGTACCAGCGGAAATTCGAAGACCCGAAGCGAGCCGATGAGGGATAGCGTCGTGTTCACGGTCAGCGATGGCGCAAGAAGTGGCCATTCAATGAGAGCAAACCGTTTCCACCCAACCGCCCCATCCATCTGGGCCGCGTCGATGAGGTCGCCTGGCATCGATAGGTACCCGGCCAGGAAGATCACCGCAGAGTAGCCAGCGAACATCCAGACGTTCACTGCCGCGACCGACATTAACGCCGTGGAAGGGTCACCGAGCCAGATATGTTTCAACCCGCCCAGGCCGACCTCATCGAGTGTCCGATTGAGAAGCCCATCGGGAGCATAAATGTAGGAAAAGATGAACCCTGCGAGCACTGGGGCAACAAGGGTCGGCAGCAGCATCACGATGCTGAGAGGACGCCGCCACCTCGGCCGACTGAATATCGCCCGTGCGAGCGCGACACCCAACACTGTCTGAAACACGACAACGACGACCGCGTAAATGATCGTATTTTTGAACGCTCCCAGCACAAGGGGGTCGGTCAGCGCCTCCGCAAAGTTCTGCAGCCCGATGAAATTCGCCACCGGACCACCGCGCGAGTCCGTCAAGCTGAGATATGCCCCACGGATCAGGGGATAGATGATCAGCGCCCCGTAGATGACAATCGCCGGGGCAAGAAATCCAATGGCGGTGAGCTTTCGGTTCGCGAACAACGATGTTCCTCTTTCCGGCGGGAGGCGAGTTGTCTCACCTCCCGCCTTCGATCATGGGCGCTTACTTGCTGGTGAGTGCTTTGCGGCCCAACGTGTCATAAGTAGCGAGCAGTTGCTGCTGTGTGCTCTGCCCCAACAACATCCCCTGGACTGCCTGCCCGAGCTGCCCCCCGTTGCCATTCAGCCAGGTATTGTAGGGCAGAATCCGGTACTGGCCCGCAGCGTATGCGGCGTTGAAAGGCGCCGTCGCATCCGACTTCGGAGTACTAACGGACTTGAACGGACTGATGGCGTTCTCCGCATTCACGAACGGCGCAGAGTGACCGGTAGACCAGTAGTCGACGTATTCCTTTGCGACCGTGTCGGCCTTGGAAGCCTTGTTCACCTGCCACATCACGCCTCCGAACAGAGTCGCGACTTGCTTGCCATCATCTGCGGGCCAGGGGAAAATCTGCGCATTGATGCCGGCCTGGAGAACGCCAGACAGGTTCCATGCACCCTGAACCCAGAACGCACTCTTGCCGGCCTTGAAATCCTGAAGGCCCTGACTCCATTCATCGATGCCAAGCTCCGACTTCCAAGCTACGTAGCCTTGAGAATCCAAGTCCACCAACTGCTTCGCGCTCGAAGACCAATCGCGAACGAAACTGGTCTTCCCCGCGATGAATTTCTGATCCCACTTGGGATCGTCGCGATAAACAAGCGTAGAGGCGATCTGCTGGAGCGTGGACTCCGCCGTCCATGCCGACTTGTCGGGGAGAGAGAGGGGGGTGATGCCCGCACCCTTCAGCTTCGCCATGTCGTCAAGAAAGATGGACCGAGTAGTCGGGACTTCGGTAATGCCGACCTTCTTGAGCAAATCCATGTTCGCGTATGTGGTGATGCCGATCAGTTCGGTGGGAGCGGCATAGACCTTCCCATCGCTCCCTTGGGTGAAGGACTTCAGGTCCGGAAGCACGTCCGACGCCCACGACTGCTTTCCTAGATCGGCCAGATATCCGGAAGAAGCAAGCGTCTTGGTGCTCACTGGGTCGCCCATGAAGACATCCGGTGCATTACCGGCGAGAAGCTCGGCTGAGAGCTTCTGCGTGTACGAGTCGCCAGCGGGCATATAAGTGAAGTCGATCTTCACTCCAGGGTGAGACTTCTCGAAAGCCGCGTTGATCTCAGCAATCCCCGCCGGCTCTGTTCCACCGCCCTTCCACGCAAGAACTTTCAAGGTCGACGAGGCCGCCGGGCTTTGTCCCGTACTGCAAGCCGAAAGAAGTCCGGACGTCACCACCGCGACGCCGACGAATGCGCCAAGCAAGCGCAGATTTTTGTACCTCATCATTGGGGTCCTCTCATAGATGCTTCAGGGTTCCTCGCTCGGCACTTTACGGGCGAAGTGCCGACTCTTGGCTAGCTGGAGTCGATCGCCATGCAGCTGTGTAAGTCATCTTGCACATACACGGAACACAATGTCAACGCTAACAATGAAATTGTTGTTAGCGCTGCCATCGCAGCGAGTAGAGTCTTTTATAGACATCAGGACGGAGTGTGGAATATGGCGACGGACGCTCTGACCAGCGGGTTGATCTCCTCGGAGAACCACCCGGGAAACGGACACGCGAGTCTTGCCGACGTCGCCCGGTTGGCGGGGGTTTCTGCTCAGACCGTTTCTCGCGTCGTCAATCGCAAAAACAACGTCGCGGAGCCGACCCTCACCCGAGTACGCGAAGCCCTTGACGCCCTCAGCTTCCAGCCAAACCGGATCGCCAGAAGCCTCGTGTTGAGCAGGTCCGAATCAATCGGAGTGATCAACCTGGGCATTCCGATGAACGTGTCCCTCAGCCAAAGCCAGTTCGGCATCGGACAATCTGCCGAATCTGCCGGAATCGCAACGATCTTCGCCACAGTGCTCGAACCTGAGACGGGCCACGCCTCTGAAGGCGCTGTCGCCCGAGCATTTGACCGATTACTCGGTCAACGCGTTGAAGGAATCATCCTCGCGACGCCGATGTCTCGACGCTACTCCGCGCCGCAGAAGATCGCCGCAACCCTTCCTGTCGTCGAGATGTCACGAAACCCCGCTGAGGGGATCTCGGGCGTGGGAACTGATGGCGTACATGGTGGCGTACTGGCTGGTGAGCACCTCCTTGACCTCGGCCACCGTCGCATCGCCTTTGTCGATGGGCCCGCCGATGAGGGCTATGCGGGCGAAAGGCTGACGGGTATCGAAAACGCCCTGCACAGGCGAGGCCAGTCGCTCGAGCGACACCTACATGGCGACTTCAGCTCGGCGAGCGGCTACCGGGCAGGGCAAGAACTAATGCGGCATGTGGGCGTGACCGCCATCTTTTGTGCCAACGATCAGATGGCGCTTGGCGTGATGCACGCGTACTCGGATGCAGGTCTCCACGCACCTCGCGACTTCAGTGTGATCGGATTCGATGACATTCCCGACGCACAGCATTTCACTCCTACACTCACCACGATTCACCAGGATTTCATAGAAACCGGCGCGCAAGCGTTCCACGAACTGACGCGTCTAGTGGAGGGCGAACCGCCCCGCAGTATCTCGCTGGAGCCGACTCTGGTCATCCGGGATTCCACCGGCCAACCGCCGTCACCTGTCTGATGATGGGCCCCGATGTTTTTTTAGTTATTTTTGCTTCCTACCCGGTTGTCTGGTTCGGTTATTCATATAGCTCCGAGGCTTTGGGAGTATGAAGCCGCGCTTGGAACCGAAGCGCTGAGATCCAAGAGCGCGCGCTCATTCCACCGCCTCGGCCATGAGTCTGCGAACCTTAGGGATTTTGGTCGTGTGTCGTAACGCTAGGGATGAGAGACGTCTCGTTAGCTGAGAAGCTGTTCCTTATATGTGTAAATCGCATAGATAGGTGGCGCGTTTTTAGCGTCGATTAGTGGCCGATAATTAGCGTATCTCGGGCTGCATCGACTATTTCGGGGGTCAACGTTTCGATGCTGTTGAGCTTTTGAATTCGTTCGATCTGGGTGAGTAGTCGGTCAACGAGTCGAAAGTTGAATATTCGCTTCGATGAGCACCGTCTATGGTGCGGTTGAGCCCCGTTGTTTAGGTGCGTGATTGGCATCGTTCAGCCCCGCTACCGGCGTGTGGCTATGTCAAGTTGAAGTGGCCCCGGGATGTCGGTTTGATCTGGCCCCGGGTGGGTTCCAGTGTTGGTGTGGTTTCGCGCGAGCGTGGGTGCTGGTGCTGGTGCCGGTGCTGGTGCGGGTGCGGATGTCAAGGAGGCGATTTTGGCCGCGGTGGGTTCTAATGTTTTGTCGATGGTGCTTTTGAACGCGCGTGAGGCGCTTAGCGGGGAACTGTCGGAGTGTATCGAGGCGTGCGTGGCTGCCTCCGGTGCGGCCACGGAGTGCGCTGATGAGTGTTTACGAGTCGGTGGCGGTGGTGAGGTCACAGGCGTTTTCTTACTCGATCTGGACTGCGTCGCGATGTGCGACGCGACGGCCAGTTCGCTCCAGCACTTCGCTGGGGCTCACGTTTCCGTGACGTGCGCGATCGTCGAGGCGTGCCGGTTGACCGCAGCGACGTGCGCTTCCGTTGGTGAGGGTGCGGGGCGTTTGGATGGCGCCTGCCATGCATGGGTTCTGTCCTGCAGGCGGGTCGAGCAGGCCTGTGTGCGGTTACTTGCCAGGCTCTAACCCCGTCCGGTTCAGTTCTCGTCCTTGAGTTGCAGGTTCCTGGTATGGGCGTGTCGGTAGGAGTCTGCTCCGGTTTCGATGATGTTCCCGCCGAAGGTGAGCCTGTCAACGATCGCGGCGCATAGTCTCGGGTCGGTGAAGGTGTTTCCCCAGCCGGAGAATGATTCGTTGGAGGCGATCGCGACACTGTTTTTCTCTTCGCGTTCGGTGAGGACTTGGAACAGCAGCTCCGCGCCTCGGCGGTCGAGTTCCATATAGCCGAGCTCGTCGATACAGAGCAGATCCACCCGCCCGTACCTCGCGATGGTGCGGGCGAGCACTTTCTCATCGGCGGCTTCGACGAGTTCGTTCACGAGCCTGGTGGCGAGGGCATATTTCACCCGGAATCCTTTCTCCGCTGCGGCGGTACCTAGCCCGATCAGGAGGTCGGATTTACCAGTACCGGAGTCCCCGATCAGGCACAGTGGTTGGCCTTTCCGGACCCATTCACCAGAGGCGAGGGTATTGATGGTGGCCGGGTTGATGTTCGGATTCGCGTCGAAATCGAAGTCGCCTAACCATTTGTTCCGAGGAAACCCTGCCGCGTTCACCCTCCGCACGGAGCCGCGCCGGTCACGATCATCACATTCAGCGAGGAGGAGCTCCGCGAGGAACCCGTTGTACGTCAGCTGGTCCTTTTCTGCGGCGTGTACAGCCTCATCGACCACGGCACGGATCGTGGGCAGTCGTAGCCGCCGGCAGGCCTGATCGATCGCTGCTGCGGCGGCTTGTTCGGTGAGTCCGCGGCGGCGGAGGGTTGTGGTGATGGTCGTTGCGGTTAGTGTCATGATCCTGTTCCCTTTTCTTCGCTGGGTGGTTGTTCTTGTGGTTTCCTGGATAGCCGGAGCAAATCGTCATAGCTCGCGACCGATGGCAACGGTCTGGTGTCGGGGGGCAGTCCTGCGATGACCGCGGCCGGGTCCACGAGCCGGCGTTGGGTGAGGCTGATGACGCGCCGCTCGTCCAGCGGAATATGGGTGACGGGCCGAATGGTGGGTCCGGAGCCGTTCTGTGCAGCGTGTCGACGCGCTTCGACCGCGACGACGTCCGCGGTCACCGCCCCGACGCTGAGCGCGGCAGTGATCCCGGCAACGACATCCGCTGCCGCGATGGAGCGGTGCAGCAGGAGCACGTCGATGAGTTGTCGTGTACCGCCGGCGTCACCGTCTGTTTTTCGTACGGCGGCCCAGAATGCTTCATGCGCCGCCGTGAACGTTCCTGCCGCGCGGGCTTGCGCTAACGCGGTCGAGCCGGGCATCGCACCCGGTTTGTGCTGCAGAACTTCTAAATAGTGATCAAGGTCGACGCTTTGACCGCCTTTCGCGATCACTCGTGGATGCTTCGCGATGATCGTCCGGCCACTGAAAACGACGACTTCCGAGGCACGCAGCGCGACCCGGACCGGACGGTTGACGTACTTCGCCGGCACAGAATATTTCGCCATCCGCACCGTGACTAGAGAAGAACGGTCAACACGCGGCAGCAGAGTCAGCCCTGGATCAAACCGTTCGAACGGCAACGCCGCAAGCAGTGGCTGCTCGAGCGCGAAGTCGTCACCGACGATTCGGAGGCGGGACGAGATCCTGCGCCGCTGATCGCGTTCGTCCCAGTCCCGGATCTTCTCGTTCAGTTCAGCGAGCGAGTCAACGACAGGCATCGGGGTCAGCCAGGTTCGCCGGAACCGGCCCACCTCACCCTCGATACCGCCCTTCTCATGGGCGCCCTCGATACCGGGTTGGCAGTAGAACGAGTCGAACCCGTAGTGGGAGCGGAACAGCACCCACCGCGGGTTCTCGGTCCGGCGCCGCCCGTTGCCGTAGATCACTTTCGTGACCGCGCTGGTCAGGTTGTCGTAGCGAATGTGACGGGTAGGGATACCGCCGATCGTTTCAAACGCGTCAATGTGGCCCTCCAGGAACGCTTCTTGGCCCTCGGTGGAATACACCCGGTGCACGGCCGTGCCGGAGTACGACAACCGGAAAGCGAACATGTGACACTTCGTTTTCACCCCCGCGAGGATCACCCACACCTCCCCGAAGTCGACCTCTGCTTCCGCGCCAGGTGCGTGCTCTTGCGGAACGAAGGCGTCAGCCCGCCGGCCAGCGGCCGCGTCGATCTCAGGTCGGCGTGCGCGAACGTAATCACGCACGGTGGAGTACGACAGATCGGTCGCGCCATGCTCATCAATGAGCCTGGCGAAAATGCGTATCGCAGTATGCCGCTGCTTCTTCGGTGCTGACAAGTCAGCGGTCAGCATCTCGTCAATGGCCGGTTTGAATGGATCCAGCTTCGGCGACACTCGTGCAGGTGTTTTCCGCGCCGGGGGCTCCGCTGAGGCCAACGCTTGCCTGACCGTTCGCCGGTGAACCTTATGTCGCCGGGCCAGCTCCCGAACAGATAACCCCTCAACCCGCGCGTCACGGCGGATACTGGCAAACACATCCACTCTGGATCCCATCCCGGCCTCCCATCAGAAGAAAAACATGATGGAAACCACGCTCAGCTGGGGCCAGATCAAACCGTCGCAACTACCCCGGCAAGTCGCAAGTGGGGCCACACCAGACCGTCACAAAGGGGCCACTTCAATCTGCCACAGCCAGGGCGTGGTTGAGCCCCACCTGGAAAGCTCCTTCCACCGTGTGAGCGCCACGTGGTGGAAGGAGTACCGGTAATGGTACGGAAGATCAAAGCGAAGCAGATTCTGCAGCTGCGTAACCAGGGTTTCTCGCGACGGGCGATCGAGTCCGCCCAGGGGGTGTCCCGGCACAGTATTCGGGCTGTGCTCGGTGCAGCAGAGCGGCTCGGGCTTGGCTGGGACGACGTCGCCGAGCGGTCGGAGGCGGAGGTGTATTCGATGTTGTTCCCGGGCCGCGGCGTCCGCGAGAGTGTCTTCGCGCAGCCGGACTGGGCGCGGGTTCATACCGAGCTGGCGCGGGTTGGGGTGACGTTGAAGCTGTTGCACCAGGAATACGTCGATGCGTCGGCGATGGCGCAGGCGACGATGAGTTACGACCGGTTCTGCCGTCTCTATGCCGAGCACGCGGCGGTGTCGGGGGCGACATCGAGGGTTGGCCACAAGGCCGGGCGCAGTATCGAGGTCGACTGGTCCGGCCCCACGATGCAAGTGCTGGATTCCAACACGGGCGAGCTGTCGAGGGTGTATTTGTTCGTCGCCTGCCTTCCGTTCAGCCGGTATGCGTTCGTGGAAGCGAGCCTGGACATGAAACAGGAGTCGTGGTTGCGCGCCCATACGGAGATGTTCGCTTTCTTCGGCGGCAGCGTTCCGCGCCTGGTCCCGGACAACTTGAAGACTGGGGTGATCTCCCACCCGAAGGAGGGCGAGGTTGTTTTGAACGATGCTTACCGGGAGATGGCGGCGCACTACTCGGCTGCGGTGCTGCCTGGCAGAGTTCGCCACCCGCGCGACAAGAGTGGTGCCGAGAACACGGTCTCCCATGTTGCGACCTGGGTCATCGCTGGTTTGCGGCGGGAGACGTTCACGTCGCTCACGCAGCTGCGCCTTCGGATTCGACAGCAGATGGAAGCCTATAACCGGGAGCCGTTCCAAAAGCGAGAGGGTTCCCGGCTGAGCGTGTTCACTACCGAGGAAGAACCGCTGCTGCAGGCGCTGCCGGCGGCTCCGTTCGAGATCAGCACCTGGTCCTACAAGCGGAAGGTCAACGCCAACGCTCACGTTGTTTGGGCGCGCAACTTCTACTCCGTTCCCTTCGGCCACATCGGCGCTCTCGTGGACCTTCGTATCACCGAGACGATGCTGGAGGTCTATCGACGCGATGAACGCTTGACCTGTCATCTACTACTGCCAGCCAGCA
>NZ_JASJXO010000077.1:0-12506 GCF_035018625.1 Subtercola sp. RTI3
GCTCGGCACCGCGCCGGTGACCGGGGTGCCCGTGGAGGCCGGGGTGGCGGTGGAGGCCGGGGTGGCCGGAGCGAGCACCACCGTCGCGGTCAGCGTTGTCGCGCTGCCGAGCAGAACGGGCGCGGCGGGGGTGAGGGCGAGAGTGGTGACCGTGGCAACCGGAGTGACGACCACGGGTGCGTCCGTGACCGTTACGACGTGCGCGCCAGAGGTCGAGGCCGAGTATGCCGAAGTGTCGGTCGGCGTGAACTCGGCGGTGTAGCTGTGCGTACCGGTTGTGGCGACCACCGTGGCGCTGGCCGAGCCGGCGGTGTCAACCGCGACCGGCGAAGGCAGGGCATCCGTGCCATCGACGAATCGAATGCTGCCGGCGACGGCGGGCGAGACGCTGGCCGAGAGAGTGATCGTGTCGCCCTCGGTCGCGGCAGCCGGGGTAGCCGTGAGCGTGGTGGCGGTGGTCACGACCACCGGAGCAGGGGGTGCGGCCTCGAAGGGCAACGAGAACGACACCGTGTCGAGTGCCGCACCGACCGTGTAGAACCCCCCGAAGACACTGGCCGACCCGGGGCCGGCAGCGGCGGCGACACCGCTGAACGAAGCGACGCCGTCGTTCACACTGTTGGTACCGGTTGTCAGGTCGAGCGTGGCGAAGACAGCTGTTCCGCTGGCGCCCGCGCTGTCGGTGTAGTCGAACGAGAGGTTGCCAGTCGCAGCATCAGTGAGTGTGAGCTCGGGGTGCGACAGGGTGATCGAGATGTGGTGCGCCGGCACGGTGAAGGTGATCGCGCCGCCGAAGATCACGTCGGCAGCCCCGGTTGCCTCGTCGTATGAGCCCCCCGTCGAGCCGCCCCAGCCGTAGGGTGCGGGTGAGGCGCTCGCGCCGTTCGCGAGCGCGACTGATCCGCCGAAGCCCGACACATAGTTTCGCCATGAGTCTTTGATGCCCCAGGTCAGCGAAGCACCCGACACGTCGCCGGTCGAGGCGGTGGTGGTGGCGGCGGTGGCGGTCAGAGCAGAGCCGAACACGAGCATTCCGGCGAAGAGAACGAGCGCCACCAGGGCACTCAGCGGTCTGGTGAGGCGACGGCCCCAGCTGTTTGTCACGATGCGGATACTCCTGGTCGGTGAGGGGGTGGCAGGGGGTGGCGCGGAGGCACCGCCCCCATATCTGTGAAGAAACACAGGCAGCGCTCCGCAGCCCTGACACTAGTGCAATTTAGGTAAGGCTTACCAAACTTTATTTAGGGTAACCTAACAGCGTGATCTTTCTTCATTGCACCACGAAGCCCGTGTTTACGCGGATTCTGCTGCCCATCCTCCTCGCCGTCGCTCTCGCGGTCACCGGATGCTCGGCGCCTGCCCTCGGTTCCGGCACGTCAAGCGGCGGCGGTTCTGGCACCGCTTCATCGTCAGAACCCTGCTCCTCAGCTCCCGCCGCACAGGTTGCTCTCAGCCAGCTTCACCCGACCACGCCGCCGCGCGAACTCACCGGCGCGTCGACCGCCTGCCTGCCGAGCGAGAGCATCGCCGCTCTCACGCCTGCCCCCACACCGCAGCTGCCCACCACCGTCGTCGACAACCAGGGCACCAGCGTCACCGTCACCGACGCGAGCCGCATTCTGGCGCTCGACGTCTCGGGAACGCTGGCTGCGACCGTGTTCGCCCTCGGCCTCGGCCCGCAGGTGGTGGGCCGCGACATCTCCACTGGGTTTCCTGAAGCCGCCGCGCTGCCGGTCGTGACCCAGGGCGGTCACCAGCTGAGCGCCGAAGCGATTCTGGCGCTCGCCCCCACGGTGATCATCACCGATTCGTCGATCGGCCCATGGGATGTGCTGCTGCAGCTGCGCGGCGCCGGTATTCCGGTAGTGGTTCTCACACCCGACCGCTCGATCGACAACGTGGGCACCATTGTTCAGGGCGTGGCCGATGCCCTCGGAGTGGCCGCGGCCGGAGCATCCGTGACCGCGGGCGTTCAGAGGCAGATCGCCGCGACGGTCAACGACATTGCGAAACTCGCCCCGACGGCGAGCGCCGACAAGGTGCGCGTGATGTTCCTCTACGTGCGCGGCTCGGCCGGGGTCTACTACATCTTCGGCAGGGAATCGGGTGCCGACGCCCTCATCACGAGCCTCGGCGCCATCGACGTGGCGGGCGAGATCGGTATACAGGGCATGCGACCGATGACTGCGGAGGCCGTCGTGGCTGCGGCACCCGACGTGATTCTCATGATGACCAAGGGGCTCGAATCGGTCGGCGGGGTCGAGGGGTTGATAGCGGCGGTGCCGTCGGTCGCGCTGACTCCCGCGGGCGAGAATCGGCGCATCGTCGAGATGAGCGACTACGACATTCTGAGCTTCGGTACGCGCACGCCGGCGGTGCTCGACGCGCTGGCGCGGGCCCTGTATGCGCCGGGCGGCTCGGGCGCTGGGGTGGATGCCCAACCGAACCCGAGCACCTCGTGACCCGCCGCGCCCTGCTGTTCACCGGGCTCGCCGCGGCCCTGGTGATCGTGGTCGTCTTCTCGGGGGCCACCGGGCAGCTGTCGATTCCACCCGGGCAGGTACTCGGCTCACTGCTGCACGCGGTGGGCCTCGATATCGGCCCCCTGCCCGCACTCGGGCAGGGCCACGAGGCGCTGTGGAGCATCCGGTTTCCCCGCATCGCCCTCGCCGTTGTGGTCGGCGCCGCGCTCTCGGTGAGCGGGATGCTCATGCAGGCGATCTTCGGCAACCCCCTCGCCGACCCGGGTGTGGTGGGCGTCTCTGCCGGCGCGGCCGTGGGCGCTGCAGCGACCATCGTGCTCGGCTGGTCGTTTGCCGGCGACTGGACCATCGCCCTCACCGCCTTCACCGCCGGCCTGCTCTCGACGTTCGTCGTCTACGGCGCGGCCCGGGCGGGAGGCAAGACCGAGGTCGTCACGCTCGTGCTCACGGGGGTCGCCGTCACAGCCGTCGCCGGGGCCGGGCTCGCTTTTCTGCTGTTCTTCGGTGACAGCCAGGCGCGCGAGGCCATCGTCTTCTGGCAGCTCGGCAGCCTCAACGGAGCCCTGTGGCGCGACGTCTGGGTCGTCTTGCCGGTGGCGCTCCTCGGAATCGTCGCGGCACTCGCGCTCTCCCGCCGGCTCGACCTGCTCTCGCTCGGCGAACGCTCGGCGCGACACCTCGGGGTCAACGTCGAACTGCTCCGGGTTGTCACCATCGTGCTGGTCGCCCTGCTCGTTGCCGTGGCGGTAGCGTTCACCGGCATCATCGCGTTCGTGGGGCTCGTCGTGCCGCACCTCATGCGCATGATCATCGGGCCGGCCCACCTGCCGCTCACCATCGCGAGCGCCCTCGGCGGCGCTCTGCTGCTCTCGACCGCAGACCTCGCGGCCCGCACGATCGTGCCCTACGCCGACCTGCCGATCGGCATGCTCACGGCTCTGGTCGGTGGCCCGTTCTTCTTCTGGCTGCTGCGCCGCACGCGCGCACGATCGGGCGGGTGGGCATGATGGTCGGGCGGGGGCTCGAGGCAGTGGGAGTGTCGCTCGCCATCGACGGTCGCACGATTCTCGATTCGGTGTCGCTCGTTGCTGCACGCGGAACCGTGCACGCCCTCGTGGGGCCTAACGGAGCCGGTAAGTCCACCCTCCTTTCCGTGCTCAGCGGTGATACCGCGCCCGCCGCAGGCGAGGTACGGATAGAAGGACGACCCCTGGCCACCTGGCCGCTGCGCGAACTCGCACGCCGCCGCGCGGTGCTGCTGCAGCAGAACGCGGTGTTCTTCCCCTTCACCGTGCAGCAGGTCGTCGAGATGGGGCGCGCACCCTGGCGAGGAACTGTCTCGGATCATCACGACGAAGCGGCCGTAGCCGAGGCGCTGGCGCTGGCCGAGGTCGACATATTCTCTGAACGGCATGTACCGACTCTCTCCGGAGGAGAACGTGCCCGCGTGGCCTTCGCCCGCGTGCTCGCCCAGAGCGCGGGGATTCTGCTGCTCGACGAACCCACCGCCGCCCTCGACCTGCGGCATCAGGAGCACGTGCTCGGAGTCGCCCGCACTCGTGCCCGCTGCGGCGACGCCGTGATCGTCGTGCTGCACGACCTGACTCTCGCGGCCGCGTTCGCCGACACCGTGACCGTGCTTCAGGGCGGCCGCGTCGCAGCGACGGGCGGGCCCGACGCGGTGTTCACCTCCGACTTGCTCACTCAGGTGTACGACCACCCCATCGAGGTGATCCGGCACCCCCGAACCAACGCCGCGATCGTGCAGCCGGTGCGCTGAACTGCTGCCCCCACCACAGAACCTCCAGCTCCCAGAAAGTCAGTCATGGCACTCCTCCCCTCGGTCTTCCGCCTCCCTCTCGCAACGCGCCTCCGCGCCACGCTTCTGACCGGCGCCCTCCTCGCCACCCTCGTCGCGACAGCATCCACCGCACCCGCACCCGCGCACGCAGCCGACACCGCGACCGTGCAGGTCACCCTCACTGCCGACGCTGCTGTGACGAACACGGTCTACACCGACGAGACCACGGCGCTCAGCGTGTCGGGTAGCGGATTCCAGTCGATCGAGAAGGGGTTCGGCGGTATCTACCTTCTGTTCGGCTGGGTCGACCCCTCGGGTGCCTGGCAGCCGAGCAAGGGCGGTGCCACTGGAGCCACCTACCGCTATGCCATGGACGACGAGTCGAAACCCGCCGGCTACCAACAGTTCATCGCCTTCCCCGGCTCCACCACCGAGGCGAGCGCGAGCGGCGGCGACATCACCGCCGATGGCAGCTGGGCCACGACCCTCACGGTCGCCGGTTCGAGCTTCGAGGCCACCGACCGTGACGGCAACGCGACAACGGTCGACTGCCTCGCCTCGCAGTGCGGCGTGATCACCATCGGCGCCCACGGCGTTGCGAACGCGAACAACGAGACCTTCACGCCGGTGAGCTTCGTTTCGTCGGCGGCGATGACCGCCTCCGCCTCCGAAACTTCTGCCCCCACCGCCGTGCCTGTTGCCACCGGCACACAACCGGCCGCAGCCATCGCTACCGCAGACACCTCAGCGGGCGCCAAGCCGTCGAGCGCCACCGGTTGGATGCTCGGCTCCGCACTGGCGCTGCTGGCCCTGCTCGGCATCGGTACGTGGGCCCTCGTTCGCCGTCGTCGCGCCGCTACCCCACCGGCCGACAGCTGAACACTCGCGGGCGCCTCCCCTGTCGGAATACCCGACCACCGCTATGGTTGTAGCTACAATGAATGGCTCCCTGAACAGCACCGACCTGCTCGCCGCCAGCACCGGCATGGGCCCGGTCACCCTTCGCGTCGGCAACCTCGACGCCGAGATCGCCTACTACCGCGACGGCGTCACGCTCGACGTTCTGAGCCACGAAGGCAGCATCGCCGTGCTCGGGCGCGGCAGCACCCCCGTACTCATCCTCGAGCACGCCCCCGAGCTGGCGAACGCGGCCCCGCGGTCGGCCGGTCTGTACCACACGGCCATCCTCTTCGAATCGCGCGAGGCACTCGCCGCCGCCATCTACTCGGTGGCGACCACGGCCCCCGGAACCTTCACCGGCAGCGCCGACCACAAGGTCAGCATCGCGTTCTACTTCACCGACCCCGAAGGCAACGGGGTCGAGCTGTACTGGGATCGCTCCCGCACCGAATGGAGCTGGGTGCACGGCCAGATCGAGATGGCCACGCTCTACGTGGATCCGAACGAGTTCCTGCAGAAGTACCTCACGGAAGAGACGGTTCAGAACCCAAGGCTCGGCGGAGCATCCGTCGGTCACGTGCACCTCTCAGTGGGTGACATACCGAGCGCCAAAGAGTTCTACGTGCGGAGGCTCGGCTTCGAGACCACCTTCGAAATTCCCGGCAGTGCGTTGTTCATCTCGGCCGGCAAGTATCACCACCACATGGCGATGAACACCTGGCAGAGCGCTGGAGCTGGCAGGCGCCAGCTCGCCCTCGGCCTCGCGCAGGTCGACATCGTGGTGCCTGCCGTCACCGACCTCGGAGCCCTCGAGGAGCGCCTCACCCACTACGCAACCCCGTTCGCCAACGACGGTCGGGCGCTCGTCATCGAAGACCCCTGGGGCAGCCGCGTCACCGTCTCGACCGAGCCGCTGACCCCCGCCGCGTAGCTCTGGCTCGGCCGGCTGACGCGTGCGTCAGGCGAGCAGGGCCTCGACCCTCGCGACGGTGGCGCGCCAGAGGGGCGACGCCGGATCGATGATGGCGAAGTGGTCGCCGGGGGCTTCGAGGAGTTCCGGATGCCCGAGCTCGGGTCGCGCCGACACCCTCCTGTTCATCGCGATGAAGTCGGCCGAATCGCCGGTTCCCTGCACCAGCAGCCACGGCGCCCGGCGGCGCT
The DNA here is from genome assembly GCF_035018625.1 of Subtercola sp. RTI3. Lineage (NCBI taxonomy): Bacteria > Bacillati > Actinomycetota > Actinomycetes > Micrococcales > Microbacteriaceae > Subtercola > Subtercola sp. RTI3. The sequence continues at coordinate 6,346 of NZ_JASJXO010000077.1, forward strand.
CGAACCGCGCCGGATCTGCCGCCGCATACCGCCCGGGCACCTCGTCGGGAGTGCCCCCCAGCGCCATCACAACCGCGTCGCTGCTCAGCCGGTGCTCGACGGCGTAACCGAGGTCGACCACGCCCGCGAGCGAGACGGCGAGCGCGATGGGGGGGTACGAACGGGGGCGCGAACGCCGGTGCCCCCACAGGCGCAGCGCCTTCCGGGACGGCGTCACCCTCCGCCTCCGCGAGTTGCAGGGCGAGTTGGCCGCCCGCCGAGTGACCGAACACGACGAGGGGTACGCCCGCGTCGAACTGCGGCAGACCCCGAAGGGCACCGAGGGCCGCGTCGAGGTCTGAGAGCGTGGCCGGCCAGCCATGGGCATCCGGCCGCCGGTATTCGGTGTTGAAGACAGCCCATCCGCGTGCCACGAGATCGGCGGCGAGGGGGCGCATCAGGTCGAGGGTGTAGGCCGAGCGGTAGAAGCCTCCGTGCAGCAGCACGGCGGTGGCGACCGGTGCCGGTGCACCGAGAACAGGTGCGCGCCACTCGGCGAACTGGTCGGGGTCGGTGCCATACGCGACACGCGTGACGGCGGGTTCGGGCGGGGGCTTTCTCCATCGCACGGCTCAGCGCGCCTCGTCGTGCGGTGCAGCGCCGGCGTCGCCCGACCCGGCGGCAATGTGGGGCTCGGCGGCAGTATGGGGCTCGGCGGTCGCCGCACCAGCCGCCACGTCGCCCGCCCGCGGCCGCTGCACCTCGAGCGGCCCGGTGAACTGGCTGCCGCGGAGCTCAGCACTGGCGTCACCGCTGAAGAGGGCATCCGGAGGCGTCTTCGACGGTACCGACGCCGAACGCGGCGCATCTGACTCGAGCGGCGTCTCGGAGAGCTCCACCCGCGTGTGCGGAACCGTCTGCGGCGACACCTGCTGCACCCAGCTCACCATCTGCTCCCGCACGTAGCAGCGCAGGTCGAACAGCGTGGGTGCATCGACAGCCGTGACGAGAATGCGGATGCGCACGTACCCCGCCACCGCGTCGGTGACCTGCAGAATGGCCACCCGGTCATCCCACAGCTCGGTCTTCGCCATGACCCGGTGCAGTTCGTCGCGCATCTCGTCGGGCTTCACGCGCCAGTCGAGGTCGAACTCCACCGAGCCCATCAGCTGGGAGTTCTTGCGGGTCCAGTTCTGAAACGGGGTGGTGGTGAAGTAGGTCGAGGGCAGAACCATTCGCCGGTCATCCCACAGGTGCACCACCACATACGTGAGGGTGATCTCTTCGATGCGCCCCCACTCGGTTTGAACGATCACCACGTCGTCGATGCGAATGGCATCACTGAACGCCAGCTGCACCCCGGCGAACACGTTCGCGAGTGTCGACTGCGCCGCGAGCCCCGCGACGATGGAGATGAGCCCGGCCGACGCGAGCAGCGATGCCCCGGCCGCCGATACCCCCGGGAACGTCAGCAGTATCGCCCCGAGCCCCACCAGCACGGTCGCGACCACGGTGATGCGCCGGATGATCAGCACCTGTGTGCGGAGGCGCCGGGCGTGCCGATTGTCGGGCACATCGGTGCGGTACCGGGCGAGCCCGAGGTCTTCGAGGAAGATCGCCAGCGCGCAGACGAGCCAGGCACCTGCCGCGATCGACAGCACCAGGAAGGTGTGGCTCAGAACCTCACGCCACGCGGGGTCGACGCTCGTCGCCTGCAGCGCCACCCAGAGCGCGACGACGAGAAGGAAGATGCGAAACGGCCTGCGGGCACGGCGGATGAGCCGCACGGCCCACTCTTTGCGACGGCTGATGCGGCGCACGATGAATGCGGTCACGGCGGTGACCACCACCGCAACGACTACGGCGATCAGAACATAGACAAGGGCCTCTAACCACGGCATGGTGCCCACACTAGAGAGAAAGTCTGTCAAAAGCTGCAGATCGTCAGATCATCGCCAGCCGGCGTGCGGCCCGAGCCTCGACGCGCCACGACACTACCCACACCGCCAGCGCGCAGAGCGCGAGCCCCGTCGCCACCACGCCGGCGAGCGACATACCGCCGAGGCCGTACGCCACCGGCCCGAGCAGCGCGCCGAGCGACCCGCCCAGAAACACGCTCACCATGAACACCGTGTTCGCCTGGGCCTCTCCACCCGGGTTGGCAGTCATGGCGCGGTTCTGGTTCGCCGACTGCGCGCTCTGGTTCGCCCAGGTCAGCACGAACACCGAGATGCCGAACAGCACGCCCTGCCCTTCGTCGAACACCACGGTCACCGTCGCGAAGACCAGGAACACCAGAAAGAGACCGCCCACCCGGGTGGCCCCGAACCGGTCGACGAAACGCCCACCGAACGGGGTGATGACGCCAGCCGCCAGCCCCACGAGGCCGAACAGCCCGGCTTGGGCGACACTCCACCCGTAGAGCGGGCCGGTGAGGTGCAGCACCATCACTGTCCAGACCGTATTGAACGTGGCGAAGGCGAAGAAGTGCATGGCCGACGACAGTCTCAGGGCACGACTCGTTCGGGCGAGCCGAAGAGTAGACAGCAGCAGCGAACCGTAGGTTCTGCCGAGGGCGCCGAGTGCAACATCCGACCGCAGAGCACGACGGAGGAACGGAATGGTCGCCGCGACGCCGAGCGCGAAGATAACCATCACCCACCGCCAGCCGAGCGGGCCCACCAGAAGGCTTGCCACGATGCGCCCGCCGAAGATGCCGATCAGCAGCGCCCCGAGCAGCACGGTCGTCGTCGACCCCGAGCGACCGGCCGGCGCCAGCTTGTTCGCGGCCGGAATCGTGAGCTGCGCGATATTCGCCACCAGTCCCACGACCAGAAAGCCGAGCGCCACACTCACGATCTCTGGCAGCACGGCGGTCAGCAGCAGCGCCGACGCGAGCAGGATGAGCTGCGTCGTTATCTGCCGACGCGGCTGAATGCGGTCAGACAGCGGAACCAGCAGAAAGATACCCACGGCATACCCCACCTGCACCGCGGTCGCCGTGAGACTGGCCATGCCCGCTGGCACGCCGAGCGTGGTCGCGAGGTCGGTCAGCATCGACTGCGGCAGGTAGATGGTGCTGACCGCGGCGGCGGCCGTTGCGGCGAGAACCAGCAGCTTCAGGTTCCACGAACGGGCCTGCTGTTTCACGGGGTCTGTCACGGGGTCTCCGGATGCTCGGGGCTGGCATTTGGCGGTGTCGGCCCCTTTGCCGGCTCCCACCGTACAACGCAATCGACTCTGCAGAGTTTGCGGGTGCCAGGCGTGCACACCCGCAATTTCTGCAGAGTCGAATTGGTGTGGTGAGGTGGTGAGGTGGTGCTGTGCGGCTAGACGGTGAGGTTGACGTCGGCGGCGGGTTCGGCGTTCAGGCCGGCCGCGTTCGGCGGGGCGACCTCGGAGTCGATGTCTCCCGCGGCGAGGGCAGCCTCGACGCGGTCGCCGAGGGTCTGGTCGACGTTTCGCCAGTACTGCAGGGCGCGTGCCTTGATCTCGGGGATCGTGACCTGGCCCACGTGGCCGGCGATGTTCGCGACCAGACGGTCACGGGCAGCGTCGTCGAGCACCTCGCGAACGAGGGTTCCGGCCTGGCCGAAGTCGTCGTCTTCGGCGTGCAGCGTGGCTGCGGTGCGCTGCAGCTCGCCGTCGTTCTGCCACCCGGCGGAGTCACCGGCGGCCTCGGGTGAGGCAGCCGGGCCGCCCACCGAGTTCGGCGCGTACACGGGCGTCGACGGTGCGTTGAACGCGTAGCGCGCGGCGCCGTCTTTCGAGTACGAGTTGACCGGCGCAGCGTGCGGCGAGTTCACCGGCAGCTGAGCGTGGTTCGTGCCGACACGGTACCGGTGGGCATCCGCATAGCTGAAGATGCGCGCGAGCAGCATCTTGTCGGGGCTGGCTGCGATGCCGGGAACGAAGTTCGAGGGGGCGAAGGTGGCCTGCTCGATCTCGGCGAAGTAGTTCTCGGGGTTGCGGTTCAGAGTGAGCGTGCCGACCTTGTGCAGGGGGTAGTCGGCGTGCGGCCAGACCTTGGTGAGGTCGAACGGGTTGAAGCGATAGGTCGCCGCCTCGGCGTACGGCATGATCTGCACCGAGAGGCTCCACGACGGGAAGTCGCCGCGGTCGATGGCCTCGCCGAGGTCGCGGATGTGGAAGTCAGCGTCTTCGCCGGCGATGGTGTTCGCGGCTTCCTGGCTCAGAATCTCGATGCCCTGGTTGGTCTTGAAGTGGTACTTGACCCAGAATCGCTCGCCCGCGGCGTTGATCCACTGGTAGGTGTGCGAGCCGAAGCCGTCCATGTGGCGCCAGGATGCCGGCAGCCCACGGTCGCCCATCAGCCAGGTGACCTGGTGGGCCGACTCTGGGCTGAGCGACCAGAAGTCCCACTGCATGTCGTTGTTGCGCAGGTGGCTTCCCGGCAGACGCTTCTGCGAGTGGATGAAGTCGGGAAACTTGATGCCATCGCGAATGAAGAACACGGGGGTGTTGTTGCCCACGAGGTCGTAGTTGCCCTCGGTCGTATAGAACTTCAGCGCGAAACCGCGGGGGTCGCGCCAGGTGTCGGGGCTGCCCTGCTCGCCGGCCACGGTGGAGAAACGTGCGAGCGTCTCGGTGCTGACACCGGGCTGGAAGAGCGCGGCGCGGGTGTACGCCGACACGTCTTCGGTGATCTCGAGGGTGCCGAATGCGCCGCCGCCCTTGGCGTGAACGATGCGCTCTGGTACCTTCTCGCGGTTGAACTGGGCCAGCTTCTCGAGCAGGTAGTGGTCATGCAGGGGGATGACGCCGTCGGCGCCGACGCTCTGCGAGTGCTCATCGCTCGCAACGGGCGCACCGGAGTTGGTGGTGGTGTGGTTCTGCACAGTGTCAGTCATAGTGTCTCCTTCGGTTTCAACTGTTCTAGTCAAGCACTTGTTTTGACTAATTCATAATAAGGATCGCTCGGGCGTGCCCTGAAGGGGGGTCGAGGCGGGGCGCGGCGCGGGTCAGGTGCGGGCCAGGCGCAGGCCCGGCGCGGGCGTGAGTGCAGCAGGCGTGCGGGGTTGAGCGGCTAGAATCGGAGCATCCGTTCGCCGAACTCTGGAGTCTCCGGTGCCCACAATTGTCGTAGAAGTCATGCCCAAAGCCGAGCTGCTCGACCCGCAGGGCAAGGCCGTCGCCGGCGCGCTCGCGCGTCAGGGTCGCTCGAAGATCACCGGCGTTCGTGTCGGTAAGCGGTTCGAAATCGAGGTCGAGGGGCCTGCCACCGACGAGATTCTCGCCGAGGTGTCGGTTCTGGCCGACGAGATGCTCGCCAACCTCGTCATCGAAGACGTGATCAGCGTGCACTTCGCCGGTGCCGACGGGTTCGGGCACGACGCCGAGCACGACTTCTCGACCGGAAACGTGACGAACGACACGTCGTTCGACGAGGCGTCGACGCCCGAAGCGCAGGCAGAGATCCTCAAGGGAATCTCCTAATGGCTCCCCGTATCGGCGTGGTGACCTTTCCGGGGTCGCTCGACGATCGTGACGCCCAGCGCGCCGTGCGACTCGTCGGCGCTGAGGCCGTGCCGCTGTGGCACGGCGACCACGACCTGCACGGGGTCGATGCGATCATCCTGCCCGGTGGGTTCAGCTACGGCGACTACCTGCGCGCGGGGGCCATCGCGAGCCTGTCGCCCATCATGTCGGAGGTCATCGACGCGGCCGGGGCCGGCATGCCCGTTCTCGGCATCTGCAACGGTTTTCAGATGCTCGCCGAGGCGCACCTGCTGCCGGGCGGGCTCATTCGCAACGACCACGGCAACTTCATCTGCCGCGACCAGCGGTTGCGCGTCGAGAACACGTCGACGGCGTGGACCTCGGCGTTCGCCGACGGGGCCGAGATCACCATCCCGCTGAAGAACGGCGAGGGCGGGTTCATCGCGTCGGCCGACACCATCGCGCGGCTCGAGGGCGAAGGGCTCGTGGCGTTCCGGTACCTCGAGGTGAACCCCAACGGCTCGATGAACGACATCGCCGGGCTGACCAACCCCGCCGGCAACGTGGTGGGGCTCATGCCGCACCCCGAGCACGCTGTCGAAGAGGGTTTCGGACCCGACACCTCCTCAGCCATGCGCTCCGGCACCGACGGCCTGCTGCTCTTCACCTCCGCGCTGCACTCCCTCCTCGCCCGCGCGTAGCCCTGTCTCTTATACACATCT
>NZ_JASJXO010000078.1:0-10948 GCF_035018625.1 Subtercola sp. RTI3
AGCCTCGATCATCAGGGTTCGGATCGCGTAGTGACAGCAGAGGTGGCCCCAGATTTCCTGCTTGACCAGATCCGGGGTGCGGAACCAGACTCGTCGAGCAGCGCCAGCAGCAGGCGCAAGAACGGGTGTTCGGCTGGCTTACGAAGGCAGCTGAAAGTTCCCGGCGTGACCCTAGGGCAGTAACCCTGGCTTGTAGCCGTCCAGACCTCGCGTCGGCGGCGGGACTATTTGATGGAAACGAGCGAAAACGAATCAGCCGCATGATTCTTTTTGAGAGTGTTTTGGGACCGGGGTTTTGATGCTTCCCGGTCCCAAAACAGTGTTCTATTTCACGTTAGTAGCTTGAGTAGACGCTCACTTCGTCGATGGTCCACCATTGGGGGGCGGTTCCTGTTTGGGTGAGGCGGATGTATCGGGCGGTTGTGGGGGTGAATTCGATGGTGCGTTTCCACGCGTAGCCGATTGTTGTTGTGACGGTGGTCCAGGTGGTGCCATCGGTCGAGGTTTCCAGTTTCAGCCCTCGGGGGTAGTCCCAGAGTGCGTTTGTTGGTGTTTGGATGTTTACCTCAGCGATGGTGTGGGTGGAGCCCATGTCGATCTTGTACCACTCGTTTCCGGCTTGGGCTTGTCCGCTGTTCCAGCGGGTGCTGGAGTTCCCATCTATTCCGCCGCTGGTTGTTCCGCCGGGGCCGGTTGAGGAGGCGGTTGCTGTCCATCCGGTGGTGCTGATCACTGCCGGATTGAACGTTCCTAGGCCGCCGGCGTATTTGGAGATGACGCCGTCGAGTTCCGTGTTTTTGGTGAAGCTCGAGGTGGTGAATTTTTGCAACTTTTGGGTGAAGGTTGCCGAATCGTCGCTGTTGATGATGGGTACGGGGGCTGGGTCGTTGTAATACATGCCCCAGTATCCGAAGCCGTCAGCGTCAGTACCCCGGACTTTGTAGTCCCAGTTGGACCAGGAGACGTTCAGATTGTTCAGCCCTGCCATCCAGCGGGCCCAGACATCGTCGTAGTAGTAGAGCGAGTACTCGCCGTAGAGGATGGGAACGCCGACCGTGGACTGCTTATTGGCGGCATCTGCGAGTTGATTGGTTACGAGCTGGTTTTGCGCTGTCCAGTCTTTCGCGTTACCCATGTCGTAGGGGTGGAGTTCGTAGATGACGTTGCTCCACCCGTAGGTGGTTGGGGCAGCGATCTTTGTCCAGTCGAAAAAGGCTTCGATGAAGATGGCGTGGTCTGGGTCGATTGCGCGGACGTCGTTGTACAGCGTGTTGTAGTAGCTGCTTTTCTGGTTCACGTCGTTCGTGTTTTCGTTGTAGTCCACGAGCGGTTCGTTCATCAGGTCGTAGCCGGCGACGGCGGCGTTGCCTTTGTATCGGGTGGCCATTGCTTTCCAAATTCCTTCAACCCAGCTCTGGTAGGTTGTGTTGCCCCAGAACCCGTTGGGGTTCGGTCCGACACGTCCGCAGCTGCCCCATGGGCAGTCACCACCGGGGAGGGTGTGCAGATCGAGCGAGACGTAGAGGCCTCGGCTTGCTGCTTGGCTGACGATCCAATCGATCTTTGTCCACGGGTTGGCTTTCCAGGTTCCGTCGAGGTTCAAGAAGGTGTTCCAGCCGATGGGGACGCGGATGAAGTTCAGTCCTTGAGCGGCGATGTTATCCAGGTCGGCCGAGGTGATCCAGCTGTTCTGGTGGGCATCGATGATGCTTTGCGCCCCGCTAGATCCGAAGCGTGAGTTCAACGATTCTTGGAGTGAGAAGTCATCGTTGTTCAGCGAGACGGACAGGTCTCCGACTGACCAGTAGTTTCCGGACGACGCGGTTTGGTTGATGCGGAGGTAGCGGCTGCTGGTTGCCGTGAAGCCGATTGTGGTGGCTTTCACGGTGCCGGTGCCGGTGGCGATAGTGGTCCAGCTCGTTCCGTCGTTGGAGGACTGGACTGTATAGCCTCGTGGGTAGTCCTGTGCTGAGGTGGAGTTTTTTTCGGTATCGAGGGTGACGTTGTTGTAGGTGAGTTTCGCCCCGAAGTCGACCTGGATCCACTGTCCCGGGGTCTGCGCTGTGCCTGTGGTCCAGCGGGTGGTGACGTCGGAGTCCGTCAGGGCTGTTGTTGGTCCGCCGGTTGATGAGGTGACGTTCCAGCCGGTTCGGTCGATACTTGACCCGGCGTATACGGCGAGGTCGGCGATTGTCCACCATTGTGCCGCGGTGCCGCTTTGGGTGACACGCAGGTAGCGAACGGTTTTTGATCCTTGGAAGTCGGGTGTGACGATGCGGTTGCTGCCATACCCGGTGGCTTCTTGAGTCCAGTTGGTGTTGTCGGTTGATCCGTAGACATCCCAGGTGCGAGGGTAATCATTTGGGGCCGAGGCGCCGGAGTCTAGGAGCATTTTTCCGACGTCGACGTTGTGACCAAGGTCGAGGGTGAAGCTCTGCCCGGTCGTCTGTGCCGCACCGGTGCTCCACGTGGTTGCGAGGTTGCCGTCAATTGCGGCACCAGGTGTCGTGCCCGGCGCCGACGATGACGCGGTGATCGTGCTGTTATTGAGCACGGTGTCGCTGAAAAGGTTGAGTTCACCCACAGACCACCAGCTGGCTGAGGATCCGGTCTGGGAGATTTTTACATATCGTGCCACTTGGGCGGTGAATGTTGCGGTCGTTACGGAGTCTGCGCCCGGGGCTGCCGCGACGCTGGTCCAGGTGCTGCCGTCAGCGGAAACGGCGATGGAATATGACCGTGGGTAGTCGCCGGCGAAGTTTCGGTCGTCGATTGAGAGGCGGTTGAAAAGGGTAGGAGCGCCGAGATCGACCTGGAGCCACTCGCTTCCGCTTTGAGGAACGCCCGTCGTCCACCGTGTTGTTCCGCTTCCGTCAATCGCGTTTGATGCTGTACCTGACGATGCGGTTGCGGTCCATCCGGTGCGGTCGACTGCGAACTCGCCAAGTGGTGACATCCAATCTTCCTGGGTCAGCCACCCGCCGAGGTTCGTTCCACGCAGATTGACTGTTGACCCGGTACCGGAGGACTTCTTCAGAACCGAACCGGAAGCTTTGAGAAAGTCGCTGGCACCGATGGCTGTTGCCTGCGCGGGAGTGGCCACCACTAGAGTGGCCCCGCTCAGCGCGATCGCGGCGACGATCGCTATTACCGATCTTTTCTTCATGATCCTCCTTGATCAGAACGGGCGTTCCAGGGATGTGAACGCCACGAACTCTCATAATTTCTACATCAGTGTGCCGCTCAATGTCCCGATTGTCCAGGATTTAAACTAAGTCATAGAATAAGTAGGCAATGGCTCGCTACGCGGAACCATTAACTGGATGTCCTACATACACACGTAGAGTAATCAGCTTCTCTAAGCTTGCATAGAGTTTTGCTGCGACTTATAGTAAGAAGTGTAATAAGCCAAAGGAGGCTCGATGACTTCGACGATGAACACTCACGATCGTGGTGCAACTGTGGAGCAGACGGGAGGTCCGAAGGGTTCGCACTCGGGTGTCGAAGGTCACTCAATTAATCATCTCGGCAACTTTCCTGCCGATTTTGCGTGGGGGCTCGCGACGGCGGCGTATCAGATTGAAGGTGCGGCGACTGAGGGGGGCCGTGGACCCAGCATTTGGGATACGTTCTCGCACCGCCCTGGAGGCACGAGGAACGCCGATTCGGGGGATATCGCTTGCGACCATTACTACAGGTGGGCGACCGACCTCGATCTGCTGAAAGAGCTCGGTGTATCGAGCTACCGCTTGTCTGTGTCTTGGTCCCGACTTCAGCCTGGTGGCGGCGGTGAGCTAAATCAGGAGGGTGTTGCTTTTTACCGGGCAGTTCTGCAAGGCCTGCGTGAGCGTGGAATCGAGCCGTACGTCACGCTGTATCACTGGGACTTACCTCAAGAGCTTGAGGATCTCGGCGGCTGGGGAGAACGAGAGACCGCGTATCGCTTCGCAAAGTTCGCTGTACAAACTGTTTTGGCCCTCGGCGACTTGGCGTCGAAGTGGATTACCTTGAATGAGCCGTGGTGTTCCGCGTTCCTCGGCTACGGTTCCGGGGCTCACGCACCCGGCAGACGAGACCTGAATATCGCAGTTCGCGCGGCCCATCACCTCAGCCTCGCGCATGGGTTGGCTACGGCGGGAATTCGCGGGGTCGACCCCTCCGCCCAGATCGGTGTCACGAACATTGTCACCGATATCCACTCAGCTTCATCGTCGCCCGAAGACCAGGCCGCCGCCGCCCGACTGGACGCTATCAGCAATCGTGTTTTCCTCGAGCCAGTGTTCCACGGCCGATATTCGTCATCCGTTCATGCCGCTCTGGACGACTACGGCCTCCAAGACGCAATCGAGCCCGGCGACTTAGCTACCATTCACGCGCCGCTGGATTTTGCCGGCATCAATCATTACCAGCGCGTCATCGCCCACAACGACCCTTCGGCACCATTTTCGGTACGAGAAGTCCCCGCGCAGCCAGCGACGACCTCGTTCGGCTGGTCAGTCGTCCCGGAATCCATGACCGCCGTTCTTGAGCGAGTTGCCAGCGAGTTCACGACCCTGCCGTTGTATGTCACCGAAAGCGGTGCCAGCTACCACGACTACGTCGACCCGAATGGGCACGTCATCGACACTGAACGAGTCGACTATCTGCGCCGTTACATCGACGCAGCCGGTGAAGCCATCGCTTCAGGTGTCAACTTGAAGGGCTACTTCGTGTGGTCTTTCCTCGACAACTTCGAGTGGGGCGAGGGTTACAGCAAACGCTTTGGGCTGGTCTACGTCGACTACCGCACCCAAGAAAGAATCCCGAAACTCAGCGCACAATGGTACACCGCTTTGATCGGCGCCCACCATGCGCTCAATGCCCGAAACTACACCTCCGCCTAACACGTCAACCCGAATCGAAAGGAACACCTCAATGTCGAGATCCCGCACCAAATGGATGCTACCCGTGGTGGCCGTTGCGGCTGCCAGCATCCTCGCACTCTCCGGCTGCTCCGGCAGCGCCTCCGACCCTTCCTCCTCCTCCGGAAAAGCTCTCACCGTCTGGGTGATGGGAGACAGCTCGAAGAAATTCGAGACTCTCGTCGAACCGTTCACAAAGAGCACCGGAATCCAAGTGAACGCTGTCGCCATCCCCTGGGACAGCATCGATCAGAAGCTCACCACCGCAGTTGCCTCCGGAAATGGCCCAGACGTCGTTCAGATCGGTGTCTCGAAGATCCGCTCCTTCGCCGACACCGGCGCATTGCTGAACCTGGACCAGTCCACTCTCGTCAACTACCCAAACCTCAGCGCTGACAAATTCGTTGCCGGTGCCTCGGGTGACGCCACCGCTGTCGGCGGAAAAGTAGTCAGCCTCCCCTGGGTGAGTGACACAAGAGTGCTCTTTTACCGCTCCGATATTCTGACAGCCAGCGGTATCTCGAAACCGCCGGCGACGTGGGACGAGCTACGAGCCGATGCGAAAACTCTCACCGCTCGCGGCTCAGGCAACTACGGCTACTACATTCCGCAGTGGGACAGCGCGTTGCCCGTCGAGATGACCTGGGATCAGGGCGGCAATATCGTGGACACGTCCGGCAACATCAACTTCGACACGACCGCGTTCCACAAGGCGGTCGACGTCTACACCGGCCTGTACGCGGACGGCAGCGTACCTACGAACAGCGACTTCGACCAGGTACAGGGATTCACCTCCGGCACCACCCCGATGGTCGTCAGTGGCCCCTATCTCGCATCTGCGATCACGGCCGCGAGCCCTGATCTGGCCGGGAAATGGTCAGCCGTTCCACTGCCAGGAGCAGACGCTAAAACGTCGCTACTTGCCGGGTCCAATCTTGGAGTGTTCGCTAAAACCGCGAACAAAGACGGCGCCCTGCAACTGCTGAACTACCTCTCCGACCCTACAACGCAGGTTTCTTGGTACAAGTCAGACGGCGACCTTCCCACCGTGAAAACGGCTCTAGCTGATCAGACCCTCGCCTCGGACCCCTTGTTCGCGGTGTACGCAAAACAGTTGACGGACGCCAAGCTGCTGCCCCTCGTCCCGAACTGGGACGGTGTCACAGGCAAGGCTTTGCTCGACAGCCTCAACTCGATTGTCCTCAACCACGCCGATCGAGACAGCACACTCAGCGCACTGTACGCATCCACGGCCGGTCAGTCGGTTAAGTAACCCCATCACCCGTGGTCTGGAGGCGGAAGCACCCTTCCGTTCCGCCTCCAGATCATACGAGGATCGAAGATACCCATGAAGACTCGCGCGACCCCCTACGTGCTCATCGCACCTGCAACACTTCTCCTACTCGCCTTCGGCGTGCTTCCCATCTTCGTCGCCGGTCTCGTCAGTTTCACAGACATGAACCTCGCCGGTTTAGGGGACTGGTCGCTGATCAAATTTATTGGTGTCGATAACTACACCCACCTCTTCGCAGATCCCGCCTTCTGGCAAGCTCTCGGAAACACCGTTTTTTTCGCCCTCATCGGTGTGCCTTCGGTCGTCCTCTCATCACTGATCGTCGCCCTGCTCCTCAACCGCAGCAACAGCCGTTTCTACCGGGCGCTGCGTTCCTTCTACTTTCTACCCGCGATCACCGCGATCGTTGCTATTGCGCTAGTTTGGGGTTACCTCTACAACACACAGTTCGGGCTGTTTAACTACCTGTTCTCTCTCATCGGGTTGCCGCCGGTGCAGTGGCTCAGCAACCCCTTGCTGGCGAAGTTTTCGGTAGCGTTCGTCGCGATCTGGCGAGGAACCGGACTGAACATCATCATCTTCCTCGCAGCTCTTCAAGGCGTACCACGCGAATACCTAGAAGCCGCGTCGTTAGATGGTGCCTCAGAGATCCGGAAAACCATCTCGATCGTCGTCCCATTGCTCCGGTTCGCGATCTTCTTCGTGATGATCACTACGGTAATCGCCTGGCTGCAGTTCTTCGATGAACCGTTCGTCCTCACCAAGGGAGGGCCGATCGGCGCCACAACGTCCATTTCGTTGTTCCTTTTTCAAAAAGGGTTCAGCGGCAGCCAATTCGGGTATGCGAGCGCCGGCTCCGTGATCCTCTTCCTGATCATCGCCGTCATCACCCTCGCCCAACTGCGTGCAAGGAAAACCGATGTCGACTACTGAACTTCACTCTCTCGCGACCACTCCACCACCGGCAATTCAACGAAAAAGACCGGCCCACCTGCCGCAACAGGGCAGGCAAGCCTCCCGCCGTCCCAGAAACAAGCTGACCATCATCGTCGGCATTGTGTTGGGTATCGGGGCGCTGGCGACCGCATTCCCGTTCATCTGGATGGTGACCTCCTCGCTGAAACCACGCAGCGAAAGCGTGGCGTACCCGCCGAGGATCCTCCCGCAGGAACCAACGCTCGACTTCTTCGTCCAACTTTTCCAGGACCTCGACTTCGGCCGGTACCTGCTGAACACGATCGGACTCGTCCTGATCAGCATGATCGGGTTGCTGTTGATGGCGATGGCCGGCTACGGTTTCGCGAAATTCACGTTCCGCGGCCGTGATGGGCTTTTCTTCCTGGTCTTGGTCACGATGATGATCCCCGTTCAGGTGACGATGATCCCCACCTATCTCATCTTAAACGGCATGAAATTGACCAACACCCTTGTCGGGATTGCCCTCCCCACGCTGGTCAGCGGCTTCAGTGTGTTCCTCTTCCGGCAGTTCATGTCGACTCTTCCGTCCGAGATGTTGGAAGCGGCCCGGATCGATGGGGCTGGCGAATTCAGGATCTTCCTGCAGATCGTGTTGCCTCTGTCGAAACCGATTCTGGCAGTCCAAGTCATCTTGACGTTTATCGCCAGCTGGAACAGTTTCCTCTGGCCTCTGATCATCGCCAACGACGAACGCCTCTACACCCTTTCCGTGGGGATCGCTTTGCTGAATCAGCAAATCGCCACCAACCCCTCCCTTCAAATGGCCGCTGCGACGCTGATGGTGGTGCCCATCCTGGTCATCTTCGTCGTCTTCCAGCGCTACGTCGTTCAAGGCTTCGCGCTTTCCGGATTGAAATAGGAAATGATGACAAACTACACCCGCTTCAGCGGTTTCGTACACGCTCGGCACGCGCAAATTGTTGACGGTACCGGCGCTCCGCTGCTACTTCGCGGTATGGGCCTGGGGAATTGGCTGCTCGCGGAGGGTTATATGTGGAAGTTCGGCGATGAGATGAGTTCACCGCGGCAGATCGAGGCACGAATCGTTGAGACCGTGGGTGCCGAACGAGCGGACGAGTTTTGGACACGCTACCGTGACACGTTTATAACCGAGGCTGACATTCAACAAATCGCCGAGCACGGCTTTGACCACGTGCGGCTGCCTTTCAATTCGCGAGGCCTCATGGACGACAACGGCGACTGGATCGAATCCGGGTTCACGCTCATCGACCGGGCCATCGAATGGTGTGAACGACACAATCTGTGGATCCTCCTTGATCTGCATGGCGCGCCCGGCGGGCAAACAGGAACAAACATTGACGATTCTCCCCGCCTGAAACCGGAACTGTTCATGAACGACCGCTACCGCAAGCAAACAGTGAAACTGTGGCAAGAACTCGCCCGCCGATACCGTGACCGTACTCACGTCCTCGGCTACGACCTACTGAACGAACCCCTGCCCAACGAATGGCAGCACATATATGCGGATGAACTCGTCGATCTCTATCGAGAGCTCACCACTGCGATCCGTGAGATCGATCCCGACCACCTCATCGTCTACGAGGGTTCGCACTGGGCAACAAACTGGTCAATTTTCACTGACGTCATCGACCCGAACTCTGCTCTGCAATTCCACCGATACTGGTGCCCACCGGAACGCTCAAGCATCGCCGAGTATCTTGAAGCCCGTGACAGGCTCGGCCTGCCGATCTATATGGGCGAGGGCGGCGAGAACACCCCGGAATGGATATACGCAGCGACTCGCCTTTATGAGCAGCACAACATTGGCTGGAACTTCTGGCCGTGGAAGAAACTCGACACCCGCACCTCCCCCATATCGGTGCGCCCACCCGCGGACTGGAACCTGATCATCGACCAGGACGCCAACCTCGAACCCGACACCGCCCAACGAATCCTTAACGAGTTCCTCGACAATATTGCACTCGTCAACTGCTCCGCCCGGCCCGACGTCATCAACGCCCTATTCGGCCGTCACCCTCTACGGATCCCAGCGTGGGGCTACATCGAGGCTGATGCGACAGCGCCCACCCGCTTCTCGCCGACAGCTGAAACAGACGGCTTATGGCATCACACCGCGGGCGAACCATATCGGGATTCTGAAGTGCCGCACATTCAAATCGACCCAGGAGCGGTCATCAGGTTCCCGCTTGAGACACGCCCGTCGGCGTGGACGATTAACGCCGACGACCCGGCCTCATTCGCAGTGACCTGGGAAGAAGACCACCTGGCCGTGCGAGCACTCACAACGGCCCGGCTCCTCAGCCTCGATCTCCGAGCCGAGCAGGAAACACTATGAGTACCGAAACCGGCTATATCAAGCGGGCCGAAAGCCCAACAGAGGTCCACCATTGGTATCGTCGAACTACGATGAGCGTCGAACCTAACACCCGCCGCCCGCCCCGTTTCTCACCGGGCGCATCAACAGTAACGTCACTCAGGCAGAGTAATAGAGGAGCCGTACTCAAACAGATCATCCTCGCCGGCGAAACCACACGAACCGCTCTCGCCACCAATTGCGGCCTTTCGATGGCATCCGCCACCAACATCGTCACCGAACTCGCCCAAGAAGGCCTCATCGAGCAAACCGGATCAAAGTCTTCCCGCGGCGGCCGACCAATCTCCCTCCTCGCGCCCCGCGCAGACAGCGCATACACCATCGGCGTCGACGTCGGGGAACGCGGAGTCGCCGTCGAACTGTTCGATTTCCGAATGAACCGCGTCGACCGTGAATTCAGCGGCGGAACCGAATCACAACCTGCCGGTAGCATCGCTGACGACCTCAACCAGGCCATATCTGCCCTTCACACACGAAACCCTCACCGTTGGGATCGCGTTCTCGGAATCGGACTCGGACTGCCAGGCCTCGTCGAAACCGAAGCGGACGGCAGTCAAGTGCTCTACGCTCAAAGCCTCGACTGGCCTGCCATCCCAATAGCCGAACTCATCCAAGGCGACATTCCCGTGTTCGCCGACAACGGTGCCAAAGCCCAGGCCAAGGCAGAACTTTGGTTCGGCGCAGCACGAGGCGTTAGTCACGCCTTAGTCGCGCTCCTCGGCCGAGGCGTCGGACTGGGAGTCATTACCGACGGAGCACTTACCCGCGGGGCAGTGGGAAGCGCAACCGAATGGGGGCACACCAAAGTACAACTGAACGGTCGACCCTGTCGTTGCGGTAGCAACGGATGCGTAGAAGCGTACCTCGGCGCGGACGCAATCTTCACCGAATGGGAAGACGCAGGAGGTCGATTCGACGGCACCGGCTGGCGGGCCCTGGGCGACCTTATCGACACTGCAGCAGCCGGGGATGAAACCGCCGCCTCGATCGTAGCCAACATCGTCGACACGCTCGGCGCGGCCTTGGGTAGCATGGTCAACCTGACCAACCCGGAACGTGTCGTCATCGGCGGATGGGTCGGGAACCGGCTCATGGAAAGCCTGGCCCCACGGATTGAACGAACAATCCGATCAAACGCTCTGGCGCGCCCCGGTGGTCAATTCGAACTCCATGCATCTAGCTTCGGCGGCGACACCGTAGCGCTAGGCGCGGCGCTGATGCCCATCGAGGCGCTCATTGCCGCTCCCACAGACTAGCGACGACTCCACCAACGTAACAACGCCCCTCCGCATAAGACCTCGATGGACCCGACGCGGCCGCGGTGTTCAACACGAACGTCATCGGGGGCCCTTGAGAAAACGGAGCTTGGAGTACGGTAGGCGCGATTTTCGAGGGGGTTTGGCGTACTTCAGGCTCCGT
>NZ_JASJXO010000079.1:0-10327 GCF_035018625.1 Subtercola sp. RTI3
AGATGTGTATAAGAGACAGGTCGCTTGGTTCGGGCCGTGCCGTCAGGGTGGGGAAACTCGATGGCCGCGTAGGCTTCAGGCATGCATGGTGAATACAAGGTTCCGGGCGGCAAGCTCGTGGTGGTCGATCTCGACGTGGTCGACGGGCGGTTCTCGAACTTCCGGCTCGCGGGCGACTTCTTCCTCGAGCCCGACAGCGCGCTCGGCGACATCGACGCGGCCGTCAACGGGCTCGCGGCCGACAGCGAGGCGGCCACCATCGCCGCGGCCATCAAAGCCGCACTGCCGAAAGAGGCCACCCTGCTCGGGTTCTCACCCGAGGCGGTGGCGGTGGCCATCCGGCGCTCCCTGGCAAAAGCCACGAGTTGGCGCGACTACGACTGGCAACTGATTCATTCGAAGGCCGTCGCGCCTGTCATGCAGATGGCGCTCGACGAGGTACTCGCCGTCGAGGTGGGCGAGGGTCGTCGCCAGCCGACGCTGCGCATCTGGGAATGGGATTCACCGGCCGTTGTCATCGGCAGCTTTCAGTCGCTGAAGAACGAGGTCGACCCCGACAACGCCGCGAAGTTCGGATTCGACGTCGTGCGCCGGGTCAGCGGTGGCGGCGCCATGTTCATGGAGGCCGGCTCGGTTGTCACCTACTCGATCTACGCCCCGGCCGACCTCGTGCAGGGGCTCAGCTTCGCCGACTCGTACGCGTTTCTCGACGAGTGGGTGATCGTGGCGCTGAAGTCGCTCGGCATCGATGCGTCGTACGTTCCGCTCAACGACATCGCGAGCCCCTCCGGCAAGATCGGCGGTGCCGCGCAGAAGCGGCTCGGCAACGGCGCGGTGCTCCACCACGTCACCATGAGCTACGACATCGACGGCGAGAAGATGGTGCAGGTGCTGCGCATCGGCCGCGAGAAGATGAGCGACAAGGGCACGAAATCGGCCGCCAAACGGGTCGACCCGCTGCGCAGCCAGACCGGGCTCACCCGCGCCGAGATCATCGAGCGCATGAAGGCCACCTTCACGTCGCTCTACGGCGCCACCGCCGGCGATGTGACCGACGCCGAGTACGCCAAAGCCGAGCAGCTCGTGCACGACAAGTTCGGCACCCGCGAGTGGATCGAGCGCGTGCCCTGAGTCACGCTGCCGGAGCCTCCCGGCTACTCGGCGGGCGGGCCGTTCTGCTGAGCCGCTGGGTCCATCCAGGTGATCTGCCACCCGTTGCCGTCGGGGTCTTCGATGTCGCGGGCGTACATGAACCCGAAGTCCTGGGGGTCGCCGGGAACCGAGCCCCCGGCATCCAGGGCCGTCGCAGCGAGCGCGTCGACCTCGTCTCGCGTCTCGACTCCAAGCGCGTGCAGGGCCTGTGTGTGGGTCTTCGGGTCGACGAGCTCCCGGTCGGTGAGGTCGCCGAAACGCGACTTCGCGAGCAGCATCACGTAGATCGTGTCAGACAGCACGATGCAGGCAGATGACTCGTCGCTGAAGTTCGGGTTCACGGTGTACCCGAGGGCGGTGTAGAACGCCTTCGAGACTTCGAGATCAGCAACCGGCACGGTGACGAAAATGTTTGTGGTACTCATGCCTCCACAGTGAACCAGACGTGCCGCGAGAAGGGAAGTACGAGTTCTGGGCCCGCGCCGCCTGCTGGCGGCCGGCGAGAGAGCGCGGCGGGTCAGCCGCGCTCTTCGAGCTCGTGGTACTCGGGGTGGGCGTCGATGAAGTCGACCACGAAGGGGCACTGTGCGACGAGCTTCAGGCCGGAGCCCGTGCGTACGTCGTCGAGGGCCCCCGCGATGAGGGTGCTGGCGAGGCCTTCGTCGCGGTGGGCGGGGTCGACCTCCGTGTGCGTGAAGACGATCGCGTTGCCGGTGAGGCGGTAGTCGGCGAAACCTGCTTCGCGGCCGTCGACGAGCAGAACGTAACGGTTCTGGGAGGTTCTGTGCTGCAATTCGGTGCTCATGGTCTGATCGACGGTACGCCCTGTGGCGTCGCCGGGCGACCGCGTTGCGGTGGGGCTGCCACAATGAGAGGATGCCCGCCCCCTCCGCCCCCGAAGAAGACGGTCTCGGCGACGGCGACGGCGACGGCGACCGCGACGGTGCCGCGCCGCTGGGCCGGGTGATCCTCGCCGACAACCTCGAGCTGCTTCCGACGCTCGCCAGCGGGTCTGCCACGGTGATCTATCTCGATCCGCCGTTCAACACCGGGCGCGTGCAGCGGCGTCAGGGCACGACGGCGGTTCGGGCATCCGCCGGTACCGGGTCGATCACCGGGTTCAAGGGCAACAGCTACACGCGCATCAAGGGTGACCTGCTGCGCTACGACGATGCGTTCGAGAACTACTGGGAGTTTCTCGAACCCCGCCTGCTCGAAGCCTGGCGCCTGCTCGCCGACGACGGAACCCTGTACCTCCACCTCGACTACCGCGAGGCGCACTACGCGAAAGTGCTGCTCGACGCGCTGTTCGGGCGCGAGAGCTTTCTGAATGAAATCATCTGGGCGTACGACTACGGTGCGAAGGCGAAGACGCGCTGGCCGACGAAGCACGACACCATTCTGGTGTACGTGAAGAACCCCGACACCTACTACTTCGACTCGGCGACGGTCGACCGCGAGCCGTACATGGCACCGGGGCTCGTGACGCCTGAGCGCGCGGCGCGCGGCAAGCTGCCGACGGATGTCTGGTGGCACACGATCGTGTCGCCGACGGGCAAAGAGAAGACCGGTTACCCCACACAGAAGCCCGAGGGCGTGATCAGGCGCATCGTTCAGGCCTCGTCGCGCGAGGGCGATCTGGTGATCGACTTCTTCGCCGGCAGCGGAACCACCGGCGCCGTGGCCGCGAAGCTCGGGCGGCGGTTTCTGCTGGTCGACCAGAACCCGGAGGCGATCGCCGTCATGCGGCGCCGCCTCCCGGCCGATACGTCGTTCGAAGAGGGCGTGCCCGCTCAGCCGTGACGCGGGCCGCTGGGCTTCGTGGTGCTGTCGGTGCCCTCGGCGCTGGTGGTGGCATCGGTGCCGGGGGTGGCATCCGGGACTGGGGCGGCGCGGAGGGTATCGGCCACCGTAGCCGAGGGCTCACGCTCGCCGTCAGACGTGCCGGGCTCGATCAGGGCACCCATGGTGTTGGCCGCCGAGAGCGCTTCGGCCGCGAGAGCGTCGTCGCGGGCATCCAGATCGCTCGCCTCCTGCAGCGCAGACTTCTGGCGAAGCGGCGTGGCCTTCAGGAACAGGCTCAGCACGAACGCAACCGTGATCACCGCGAGGGTGATCCAGAACACCGAAGCGATGGCGTTCGAGAACCCGTCGAGGAACGGGTAGGCGAGCGCCCGCGTCGAGTTGTTCAGGAACGACGTGTCGCCGTCGAGCGCGTTGGAGATCGCAGAGGGGTCGTTCGACTGCAGAAGGCCCAGGATGGTCTTGTTCGCGGGGTTCGCGAGCACCGTCGGGTCGGCCAGCGCCGCCTTCAGGTTGGCCGTGTTGGTGGGGTCGGCGAACGCGTCGCCGATGGTGTTCGGCAGGCGCGTGAAGATGAACGAGAACACAACGGCGGTGCCCAGGGTTCCACCGATCTGGCGGAAGAACGTCGACGCACTCGTCGCCACCCCGATGTCACGCGGGCCCACAGCGTTCTGCGACGCGATGGTGAGCGTCTGCATCATCTGGCCGAGCCCGA
Organism: Subtercola sp. RTI3; assembly: GCF_035018625.1. Lineage (NCBI taxonomy): Bacteria > Bacillati > Actinomycetota > Actinomycetes > Micrococcales > Microbacteriaceae > Subtercola > Subtercola sp. RTI3. The sequence continues at coordinate 3,674 of NZ_JASJXO010000079.1, forward strand.
GGCCGATGAAGAACATCGACATCATGACGTACCAGAGCGGCCGGTCGACCGTGAGGAAGGTCATCAGAACGAAGCCCACAGCCATGAACAGCGTGCCGGTGATGGGAAAGATGCGGTACTTGCCGGTGCGGGCGATGAGCTGGCCGCTGACGATCGACGCGATCATGAGGCCGAGAATCATCGGCAGCATCAGGAAGCCCGACTCGGTGGGCGTTGCGCCCTGAACGAGCTGCAGGTACAGCGGCACGGTCAGGAGCGCGCCGAACATGCCGAAACCGACCAGCACGCCGAGCACGGTGGCCACCGAGAACGTGGAGTTCTTGAACAGCTTCAGCGGAATCAGTGCGTCGTCGCCCATGCGGCTCTCGACGAAGATGAACGCCACGATGCCGGCCGCCGAGAGAACGTAGCAGGCCCAGGCGCCGGCCGAGAACCAGCCCCATTCGCGGCCCTGTTCGGCGATGAGCAAGAGCGGGACGAGCGCGAGGATGACCGTGGCCGCCCCCCACCAGTCAATACGTACGGCGCGCTTCGTGTGCGGCAGGTGCAGAAACTTCAGTACCACGGCGAGGGCGACGACGCCGATGGGAATGTTGATGAGAAACACCCAGCGCCAGCCGGTGATGAACAGAATCTCGTGCGAACCCGAGAGCAGGCCGCCGATGAGCGGGCCGATGACGCTGGCGATGCCGAACGTGGCCAGGAAGTAGCCCTGGTATTTGGCGCGCTGGCGGGGGGCGAGCATGTCGCCCATGATGGTGAGCGGCAGGGCCATGAGGCCACCGGCACCGAGGCCCTGAATGCCGCGGAAGACCGCGAGCTCGTACATCGAGGTGGCGAGGCCGGCGAGCAGTGAGCCGATCAAGAAGACACTGATGGCGATGATGAACAGCGGGCGACGGCCGAAGATGTCGCTGAGCTTGCCGTAGATGGGCGTGCTGATGGTCGACAGAATCAGGTAGGCCGTGGTCACCCATGCCTGCAACGCGAGGCCGTTCAGGTCGTCGGCGATGGTTCTGATCGACGTGCCCACGATGGTCTGGTCGAGGGCCGACAGGAACATGCCTGCCATGAGGGCGAAGATGATGACCAGAATCTGGCGGTGCGTCATGACGCCGCCGGCATCTTTGATCGACTGTGCTCGGGCCTGGCCCGTCGAGAGGGTGCGTGACATGATTTCCTGATCTGGAAAAGCGGCTGCGGTGGAGGTCGCGCAGAAAATTGCGGAGAGTGCAAAGTTACACCCGACGAAAGTTCGGTGCAAGCCGTAGGTCTCTCCAAGGCAATTGATAAGAAAATATGTTCGTCTTGATCAATGCCTACACGTCGTTCCTTTCTTTTTCTTGCGGTTGGCACCGGTCTGATGGCGGTCGCCGGATGCACGGCGATCAGTGCCGTGGGCGAAGAGTCACACGCCGGCGCTGCGTCACCCAGCCCGAGCCCCACCCTCACACCGAATCCGCTTGTTACCGACGCAAGCGTGGCGAGCGGATCCCTGGTGGGCGGAACCACTGTCACCCTGACCGGGTCAGACCTGGCCGGTGTGGTGAGTGTTCTCGTGGGCACCGTCGGTGCGGCATCCCTGACCAGCACCGGCGACGGCCAGGTGACCTTCGTGACGCCCGCAGCCATCGACTACCAGCCCGCGAATGCCATGATCACGCTCACCAAAGCCGACGGAACGACGGTCGACACGGGTAAGGAGTTCACGTATGAGGCGGTCACGTCGGTCGACAAGCAAATGCAGTACGCCTTCACCTACTGGCAGAACTACAACCTCGACGCCTGGGGCAAGTTCTCCGACAACGACTGCGGCAACTTCGTGAACCAGACGCTGGTGGCGCGGGGCTGGGCGCAGAACGACGACTGGTACAGCGACTACGCGACGACCGGCGACTACAGCTTCAGCTGGATCCGTGGCAACGAGATGGACGACTATCTCGCCTCCCGCACCGATACCCACCGCCTCGAACTGGCCGACCGCGCAAAACTGAAGCCCGGCGACGTGGCGATGTTCGACTGGGACCCGCAGAACGACAACGGGGTCGACCACACGATGGTGGTCTCGGCCGTCATCGCCAATCCCGACGGATCGACCTCGATCAAACTCGTGGGCCACACCCTCGACGCGCAGTACCGCGACCTCGACCAGGCCATCACGGTCGACAACCCGGGCGGAACGGCGCACTTCTACAGCATCAGCGACTGAGTCGCGCGGCGCAGCTCTTCATCTGACACGAATTGTGGGCGTCTGAAGGGCGCATGCCAGGTTGTCGTAGCCAGTATTTGGCTACCCGTTCACTGCGCGGCAATACACTTGGCGAGTGTCAACCGATCTGCCCCCCGACCTGCCCCCGCAGAAGAGGTTCAGGCAACCGCGCTCGGGGAGCCGCGAGACTCCGCCGCCAGCTCCGGATGACCGGGCCCGGGCCCTCCGCGCGCGCCGGGTCGTGGCTGCCTCCCTCATCGTCATCATTCTGGCGGCGCTCATCATCGTGACCGTGGTCGTGGTGAAGATCGCGGCGCCGACCGCCCTGGCGCTGGTGTCGGGTTCGCCGTCGCCGAGCGCGAGCGCGTCGGGGCTCACGTCAACGGCGCCCTCGCCCTCGCCGAGCGCGAGCCCGGCCCCGGGCATCCTGCCGACCACGCCCGCTGCGGCGCCCGGCTTCGACAAGACGCGGTACTCGCTCGACGACCCCACGAGTCTCTGGGTGGTCGTGAACAAGCAGCGGGCCATCGCCGGCGCGGCGGATTTCGTGCCGCCGAACCTCGAAGCCATTCCGGCGGAGATGAAGAACCCGTTCGGGCAGTCGCTTCGCACTGACACGGTCGACGCGCTGGCCGCGATGTTCGCTGCCGACAAGACCGAGGCCGGCACCACGCTCATCGCGCAGAGCGGCTACCGCTCGTACAGCACCCAGGTGAGCTCGTACCAGTACTACGTGAACCAAGACGGCGTCGCGGGCGCCGACCAGACCAGCGCCCGGCCCGGTTTCAGCGAGCACCAGACCGGCCTCGCCATCGACATCCTCGACACGACCAGCGGATGCACGACCGACTACCCGTGCTTCGGCAAGAGCACCTCGGGGCAGTGGTTGGCCGCGAACGCGTACCGATTCGGCTTCATCTTGCGCTACCCGGCCGACAAGACGGCGGTCACCGGTTACGAGTACGAGCCCTGGCACTTCCGGTACGTGGGCACGGCCCTCGCAACCGAGATGCACGCCAAGGGGGTCGAGACCCTCGAAGAGTTCTTCGGGCTCCCCGCCGCCCCCGGCTACGCCGGCTGACGCTGGCTACGCCGGCCGCAGCCGCAGCCGCAGCTGCACCCCACCTGCTCGGGTTGCACGTTTACTCCGTCGACTCGGCGAAGTTTGCGGGTGTCACGGCCCCGCACCCACAAACTTTGCCGAGTGGATGCTGCGGTCAGGCGCCGAGGGCGCCGTCGACGATGCGCTTGGCCTCGGCCTGCACCTCTTTGAGGTGCTTGGGGCCGAGGAAGGATTCGGCGTAGATCTTGTAGACGTCTTCGGTGCCGGAGGGACGCGCGGCGAACCAGGCGTGGTCGGTGGTGACCTTCACGCCGCCCACGGCCGCGTCGTTGCCCGGAGCTCGGCTGAGCTTCGCGGTGATGGGCTCGCCGGCGAGGGTGTCGGCGGGAATGTCGTCGCCATCGAGCTTGCCGAGCTGGGCTTTCTGCGCCTTCGTGGCCGCGGCATCCACTCGCTCGTAGACCGGGTCGCCGAACTTCTCGACCAGGTCGGCGTAGTGCTGCGAGGGCGTTTTGCCGGTCACCGCGAGAATCTCCGAGGCGAGCAGGGCGAGGATGATGCCGTCTTTGTCGGTGGTCCATACGCTGCCGTCGAACCGCAGGAACGACGCGCCGGCCGACTCCTCGCCGCCGAACGCCACGCTGCCGTCGATGAGCCCGGGCACGAACCACTTGAAGCCCACCGGCACCTCCCAGAGGCGGCGCCCGAGCGATGCGGCGACCCGGTCGATCATGGTGCTCGAGACCAGGGTCTTGCCGATGGCGGCGTCTGCTCGCCAGCCCGTACGGTGCGTGTACAGGTACTGGATGGCCACGGCAAGGTAGTGGTTGGGGTTCATGATGCCCGAGTCGGGCGTGACGATGCCGTGCCGGTCCGCATCCGCATCGTTGCCGGTTGAAATGTCATAGGCGTCTTTGTTGGCGACAAGTGAGGCCATGGCGTAGGGCGACGAGCAGTCCATGCGGATCTTGCCGTCCCAGTCGAGCGTCATGAACGCCCACTGCGGGTCGACGACAGTGTTGACGACGTCGAGGTTGAGGCCGTAGCGCTCGCCGATCAGCTCCCAGTACTCGACGCTCGCGCCGCCCAGCGGGTCAGCGCCGATGTGGATGCCCGACTCGGCGATCTTCGTCATGTCGATGACCCGCGACAGGTCGCTCACATAGTTCTCGCGAAAATCGTACGTATCGGTGGGCTGGGCCTCGCCCCGCAGCACGTCGACGAGGCCGGCCGCGATGATGTCGTTCGCGCGGTTCGCGATCCAGCTCGTTGCGTCGGAATCGGCCGGGCCGCCGTGTGGCGGGTTGTACTTGAAGCCGCCGTCGCGCGGGGGGTTGTGGCTCGGGGTGATGACGATGCCGTCGGCCTGGTCGCTGTGGCCGGCCTCGGCGTGGTTGTAGCGGAGGATCGCGTGCGAGACCGCGGGCGTGGGGGTGTACGAGCCGCGGGAGTCGGTCCACACCGTCACTCCGTTCGCGCTCAGCACCTCGAGCGCGGTGTCTTCGGCGGGCTTCGACAGCCCGTGCGTGTCGCGCCCGATGAACAGCGGGCCGGTGATGCCCTGCACGGCACGGTACTCCACGATGGCCTGCGTGATGGCCAGGATGTGGTTCTCGTTGAAGGCGGTGTCAAGCGATGACCCGCGGTGCCCGCTCGTACCGAAGATGACCTTCTGCTCGGGGTTCGTCACGTCGGGCGTGAGCTCGTAGTACGCCCCCACGAGAGCGTCGATGTCGACCAGGTCTTCGGGGAGGGCCTGCAGCCCGGCGCGCTCGTTCATGTGTCCAGTCTGGCACCTCGGCGGGCGTCTTCTGTAGTACTTGCGCGGGGGTTCGGGAGGGGTTTCAGCGTTGGAAACCCGGGTGCAGAGAATTCGGGAATCGGCGTAATGGAATGGGGGTCACGCACTCTCTTCTCTGTGGAGGCACACTTCGTGCCACCGAAATCGATCAGAAGAAGGATCCACCATGAACAAGCCAACAAGCCGTGCCCGCCGGTTCGCCGCAGTGGGCTTCGCCGTACTCTCGCTCGCGGGGGTGTTCGCCGTCGGCGGCGCATCGGCGGCGAACGCGCAGGGTGCAATCCCGTGCGTCCGCAATTCGGAGGGAGTCTGCCACGGGTACGGCTCGAGCGGCGGCGGCGACCCGTGGGTCGCAAACCTGTTCTATTCAGTCGATGTGATCGGCTACGACCACATCTTCGCTCGTACCGATGGCTCGCAGGTCACCTCCGCGTACGCCGTCAACCTGTCGCACAACCTGCACTACCGCACGTGCTTCCCCGCCACGAGAGGTAAATCGAGCATCGCCATCTGCCAGGAGTGATCGCAGTAGGCTCAACTGCATGTCAGCAGCGCCCGAAGAAGCCATCGAAGAAGCCGTAGCCGTAGCCGCCGCCTCGCAGAGCATCGCCGAAGTACCCGAGATCTACAGCTATCTCGGCCCCACCGGCACGTTCACCGAGGCGGCGCTCGCACAGGTTCCCGAGGCGGTCGGCAAGGTGTGGCGGAGCGTCAACAACGTGGGCGAGGCGCTCGACGATGTGACAAGTGGGCGGAGCGTCGCGGCGATGATCGCCATCGAGAACTCGGTCGAGGGCGGCGTGAGTGCCACCCAAGACGCGCTGGCGAACATCCCGAACCTGCGCATCATCGGCGAATACCTGGTGAAGGTGCAGTTCGCGCTGGTGGCCCGGCCCGGCATCGAGCTGAAAGACGTGCACGTGGTGAACGCGCATCCGGTGGCGTACGCGCAGTGCCGCAACTGGCTCGAGGCGAACCTGCCGACGCACGGGCACATTCCGTCGACATCGAATGTGGCCAGTGCGTTGGCGTTGTTCGACAGCGACCTCGCCGACGCTGCCATCGCGCCCCCGCGCATCGTCGAGCACCACGATCTGCGGGTGCTCGCCGAGAACGTGGGCGACAACCAGAACGCCGTGACGCGGTTCGTGCTCGTGAGCCGCGCCGCCCGGCTGCCAGAGCCCACCGGGGCCGACAAGACCAGCCTCATCGTCGAGCTGCCCGAAGATCGCTCGGGCGCGCTGCTCGAGATGCTCGAACAGTTCTCGACGCGCGGGGTGAACCTGAGCCTGCTGCAGTCGCGGCCCATCGGCGACGCGCTCGGCCGCTACCGGTTCGTCATCGACGCCGACGGCCATGTTCTGGATGAACGTGTCGCCGACGCCCTGCTCGGGCTTCGACGGTTCAGCCCGAACGTCATCTTTCTCGGGTCGTACCCGCGCGCCGACCGCGCTCCGGTGGAGTACATCGAGCGTTACGACGACGAGGTGTTCATCGAGGCGCGCGACTGGTTGCGCTCGCTCATTGCGGGCGAGCCGCAGGGCTGAGTGCGGGGCGCCTGCCTGTCTCTTATACACATCT
>NZ_JASJXO010000080.1:0-9821 GCF_035018625.1 Subtercola sp. RTI3
AGATGTGTATAAGAGACAGCGCGCCCCCCGCGAGCGCCGCTGCCAAGACCTCGGGCGTCAGCCGCCCGAACGCGTCGACGGGCAACCACTCCACCACCGCGCCCTCGTACCGCACCAACCACTCGACCGCGTCGTTCGTCGCATGATGCTCCCCACCCGGAACCAGGATGCGCGGGCGTGAGACCCCGCCCTCCTGCCGCTTCCACCACAGACCCTTGATGCCGAGGTTCACCGATTCGGTGCCTCCGGAGGTGAACACCACCTCCACAGCATCGGCCCCGAGCGACGCCGCCACCGTCTCACGCGATTCTTCGAGCATCCGTTTCGCCTGCTGGCCCTGGCTGTGAATCGACGACGGGTTTCCCACCAGCCCCAATGCGTCGACGTACGCCGCGAGCGCAACGGGAATGATGGGCGTCGTAGCCGCATGGTCGAGGTAGATCACCACAGGCCGAGCCCTCCCAGTTTTTATTGCCGTAACACGCACTCACTACTCTAGAACGCATGACCCAGCCTGACCCCTTCGCCCACCTCGGTATCAGGCAGACCTCGGCCGGCGGTGAGCTGAGGGTCTGGTCTGAGAACGCCACCCGCATCGACCTCTGCCTCTTCGACCACAAAGACGCCAACTGGGTCTACAAGACCGTCTCACTGACCCGTGACGCGAACAGTGTGTGGCATGGGCGTACCAAGTCGCTGGCTCCGGGGCGCAAGTATGCGCTGAAGGTGAGCGGTCCGGATGCCCCCATGAACTCATTCGACCCGAACGCGCTGCTCCTCGATCCGTACGCGCGCGGCCTCACCCGCACCGGCCCCGACACGTGGCGGGGCGTCGTCGTCGACGACGAGTTCGACTGGAACGGCGCCGTCAAACCGAACACGGCCATGGATCGCACCGTCATCTATGAGGGCCATGTGAAGGGCCTCAGCAAGCTGAACACCCGCATGCCCGAACACCTGCGCGGCACCTATGCGGGCCTCGCACACGAGACCACCATCGGCTACCTGCAGAAGCTCGGGGTGACCGCCGTTCAGCTACTGCCGGTGCACGCGTTCGTCTCCGAACGCCGCCTCATGAAGCAGGGCCTCAGCAACTACTGGGGTTACAACACGCTCAACTTCTTCAGCCCGCACTCCTTCTACGGCACGAAGACGGCCCAGCAGGGCGGCCCGAGCGCGGTGCTCCGCGAGTTCAAGGGCATGGTCAAGCTGCTGCACGAGGCCGGTTTGGAGGTCATCCTCGATGTGGTCTACAACCACACCGCCGAGGAGGGCATCACCGGCCCGCGCACCAGCTTTCGGGGCATCGATAACGCGAACTACTACCGGCAGACGAAGTCGGGCACCTACATCGACGTGACCGGCTGCGGCAACAGCGTCAACACGAGCGTTCCGGCCGTGTCGCGAATGGTGCTCGATTCGTTGAAGTACTGGGCGAACGACGTGCAGGTCGACGGCTTTCGCTTCGATCTGGCGGCCACGCTGGGTCGTAACTCCGACGCCTATTTCGACCCGTCGCATCCGCTGCTCGAGGCCATCGTCAACGACCCCGCCCTCGCCGACGTCAAGATGATCGCCGAGCCGTGGGATGTGGGCATGGGCGGCTGGCAGACCGGCAACTTCGGCGCCGGCTGGCACGAATGGAACGACCGCTACCGCGACCGCATGCGCAAATTCTGGTTGCGCGACGTGAAATCGATTCGCGACCACGGCTCACCGGGCGACGGCGTCGGGATGCTCGCCACCCGTCTCGCCGGGTCGAGCAACACCTTCTCGCAGAACCGTGGCCCGCTCGCGTCGGTGAACTTCGTGACGGCCCATGACGGTTTCACGCTCGCCGACCTCACCGCCTACGACGTCAAGCACAACGTGGGCAACGGCGAGTCGAACCGCGACGGCACCGACAACAACATGTCGTACAACCACGGAGTCGAGGGCGCGACGACCAATCGCACCATCGAAGCCGGTCGCCGCCGAACCATTCGTAACCTCATGGCCACGCTTCTGCTCTCAGCCGGCGTGCCCATGATCACGGCCGGTGACGAGTTCGGCCGCAGCCAGAAGGGCAACAACAACGCCTACTGTCACGACAGCGAGCTCACCTGGCTCAGCTGGGATCGCCGCAAATGGCAGAACGGACTCTGGCAGACCACCCAGTACCTGCTGAAGCTCCGCCGAGAGAACCCAGCCCTTCGCCCCAGCCACTTCGGTGTCTTCGGCGAGACCACCCCGAGCGCCAGCCAGATGGACTGGTACGACGCCGAGGGCAACGAGATGAGTAACGTCGACTGGAACTCCCCCGAGAACCGCACCCTGCAGTTTCTCGCCGCCTCGACCCCCGAGCACGAAGAGTTCAACCGTATTCTGCTCATCATCCACGGCCTCGAGCACCCCACCACCGTGACCCTGCCGCACCACGAGGGTGTCGACTCGTACGAGCTGCTCTGGGACAGCTCCGAAGACGCCCCGCCGGCTCCGGATGCCCAACTCCCCGCCCTCGAACCCGGGGTCGTTCTGCCCGTGTCGGCCTCGTCGATCCAACTCTTCCGCGCGCACTGACAAACTCACGACGAAAGGAGGCGCCGGCTGCCCACAAGCAGCTGCCGACGCCTCCCCGTCTCAGGTCATACCCCGCCTACCGCGCCGACGCGATGAGCCCCAGCTCGGCGGAGGAGGCGAGGTGCGGGTGCCTCGGCACCACGCGAACCGTGTAGCCGAAAGACCCGGCGCGCTCGAGCACGACGGTGCCCGAGAACGCGAACAGCCCCTCCGAGTCGCTCTCTGCTGCACTCGGCGCCACGACGGCAAGAGGAGTGGTGGAGGTGGGGATGGTGGTCGGCGAGAGGGCCACCGTACGGGCATCCACCAGCTGGTCGCCGCCACCGGCGTGGCCATAGACGACCTCGACCGAGACGTCTTCGGGGGTCAGCGAACCGAGGTTCACGCGGGCCCGAACCTGCAGTTCGTCGCCGACCTGCGGGGTGTCATCGAGACCGCCCGACTCGACGTGCACAACGGCGACCGACGGCCAGGCCGCGCGTTCGCGATCTTTCCATTCGGCAAGCTCGACTGCCGGGCTGTAGTCGTGGCCGCTGATCTCGTGCTCAGCCTGGGCGGCCTTCACGTAGAGACGGGTGACGTACTCCCGCACCATGCGCTCGGCCGAGAGCTCGGGCGAGAGGGTGGCGAGTGTGTGCCTGATGGCGGTGGTCCAGCGCTCGGGAATGCCCTCGGCGTTTCGGTCGTAGAACCGCGGCGCCACCTGGTGCTCGATGAGGTCGTAGAGCGCCTCGGACTCGAGCAGGTCGCGCTCTTCGGGGCTGTCGGCCGAGTCGGCGGTGGGAATGGCCCAGCCGTTCTCGCCGTCGTAGTACTCGTTCCACCAGCCGTCGAGAATGGAGAGGTTGAGGCCACCGTTCAGAGCCGACTTCATTCCTGATGTTCCACACGCCTCGAGCGGGCGCAGAGGATTGTTCAGCCACACATCGGTGCCCGGGTAGAGCTTCTGCGCCATACCGATGTCGTAGTTCGGCAGGAACACGATGCGGTGCCGAACCTCGGGGTCGGAGGCGAACTGCACGAGCTTCTGAATCAGGCGCTTGCCTTCCTCGTCGGCCGGGTGCGACTTGCCCGCGATGATGAGCTGAACGGGCTGCGACGGGTTCAGCAGAATCGACTTGAGGCGCGCGGGGTCATGAAGCATGAGCGTCAGGCGCTTGTAGGTGGGCACCCGACGGGCGAAACCGATCGTGAGCACCGACGGGTCGAGCAGGGTGCGGTACCACGCGGGTGGAATCGAACCGGGGTTCTGTTCGAGCCATGCCTCGGTCACCCGGTGCCGCGCGTCGATCACGAGCTGGCGCCGCATCTCGCCGCGCACCGCCCAGAGGTCGGCGTCGGTGACCGCCGGTGAGGCCCAATCGGCGGTGGCCGTCTCTGACGTGCCGAGCCGGTTCTCGGCGAGTTCGATGAGCATCGGGTCTGTCCAGGTGGGTGCGTGCACACCGTTCGTCACCGAGGTGATGGGCACGTCGGCCTGGTCGAATCCCGGCCAGAGCCCGGCGAACATGCCGCGGCTGACCTCACCGTGCAGCTGGGAGACGCCGTTGGCGCGCTGCGCGAGCCGCAGGCCCATCACGGCCATGTTGAACATGCCGGGGCTGCCGCCGTTGTCGACCTCGTCGCCGAGAGTGAGAATCGCCGACACGTCGACGCCCGGGAGCAGGTCGGTGGAGAAGTAACGCTCAACCAGCGACGCCTCGAACCGGTCGATGCCAGCCGGCACCGGGGTGTGGGTGGTGAACACGGTCCCCGCGCGTACGACCTGCAGCGCCGCGTCGAACGACAGACCTTCGCCAATCAGATCGCAGATGCGCTCGAGCCCCAGAAAACCGGCGTGGCCTTCGTTGGTGTGAAACACCTCGGGTTCAGGAGCATCCGTCAGCTCACTCAGAATCTTGAGTGCGCGCACGCCGCCGATGCCGAGCAACAGTTCTTGCAACAGCCTGTGTTCGCCGCCGCCACCGTAGAGCCGGTCGGTGACACCCCGCAGGTCTTCGTCGTTGTCGGGAATGTCGGTGTCGAGCAGCAGCAACCGGATGCGCCCCACCTGCGCCTGCCAGATACGGGCGTACAGCGCCCGGTCGTCGGGCAGCGCGAGCACCACCTGGGCCGGCGAGCCGTCGGAGAGCCGCAGCACGTTCAGCGGCAGCCCGTCGGGGTCGAGCACGGGGTAGCTCTCCTGCTGCCAGCCGTCGCGCGAAATGGCCTGGCGAAAGTAGCCTGCCCGGTAGAACAGACCCACGCCGATGATCGGCACGCCGAGGTCTGACGCCGCCTTGAGGTGGTCGCCGGCGAGGATGCCGAGGCCCCCCGAGTACTGCGGAAGCGCGGCCGCAATACCGAACTCCGGCGAGAAGTAGCCGATGCTCGCGGGCTTCGGGCCCTCGAGGTGCTGGTACCAGCGCGGTTCGTTCAGGTACCGGTGCAGATCGTCGCGTAGGCCGTTCGCCCACGAGACGAAGCCCTCATCGGCCGCGAGCTGGTCGAGCCGGGCAGGGCTCACGGCGCCGAGAAGGGCGATGGGGTCGCACATCGTCGACTCCCATTCATCGGGTGAGATGTGCGCGAACAGGCGCCTGGTCGGTTCGTGCCACGACCAGCGCAGGTTGGCTGCCAGTTCGCCCACCGCGCTCAGCTCGGGAGGCAGAACAGATCGAACAGTGAATTTACGGATGGCCTTCACGCGCAGCTCCTTCTTCGACAGACACCGCCTGCCTTCGCAGTTCGCGTACGACCCATGCCGACGCGCCCCTCAGATCGCCAGCCTAGAACAGGTAAAGCAGAAGACGTTAAACGCACAAGGCCCAACTTTTTGACGGTCGGCTGGGAGCTTTATTGGTACGGTCGAACAGTGGCTAAGACAGTGGCGAAAACAACAGTAAAAGGCACAACGATCCGGGCGGCGAAGACGCCCGTTGCGGCCGCGGTGGCGTTCACGCCTCGCATCGGCCGCATCCCCATCGTCGATGTGTTTCCGCAGGTTTCAGGCGGTCGATGGCCCGCCAAAGCGTACGCGGGCGAGGTGGTCCCGTTCGGCGCCACCATCTTTCGCGAGGGCCACGACGCCGTGGGGGCACGCGTCGAACTGAAGAGCCCGTCGGGCGAGGTGTCGAGCTACGGTCTCCGGATGATCGGGGTGGGCATTGACAAATACCAGCGCCTCGCGCACCTTCCGAGCCAGGGTACGTGGCAGTTCCGCATCCACGCCTTCAGCGACGACTACGAGACCTGGCAGCACAACGCCTCGATCAAGGTGCCGGCCGGCATCGACGTCGAGCTCATGTTCCAGATCGCCAGCGAGCTCTTCGTCGCCGCCGCAGCCAACCAGCTGCGCCCCGAAGCCGATCGTTCGTTGTTCGACGACGTCTCGCTGCTCATGGCCGACACCGAGGTGGCCCCGCTCGAGCGCCTGGCTGCGGCCACCGCGCCCGAAGTGCACGCGGCCGTCGAGCACACCCCGATCGCCAGCCTCGACACGTACAGCGAGTGGCAGAGCGTCGTGGTCGAACGCCAGCGCGCCGGGTTCGGCAGCTGGTATGAGTTCTTCCCGCGCTCGGTGGGGGCCGTGGAGAAGGCCGATGGCACGTTCACCAGCGGAACGTTCCGTACCGCCGCGCGCCGCCTGCCCGAGGTGGCCGCGATGGGCTTCGACGTCTTGTATCTGCCGCCGATCCACCCCATCGGTGAGGCCTTCCGCAAGGGCCCGAACAATTCGCTCACCACCGAGGCGGGCGACCCCGGTTCGCCGTGGGCCATCGGCGGGGCCGCAGGCGGCCACGACGCGATCCACCCCGACCTCGGTACTCTCGCGCAGTTCAAGATCTTCGTGACGGCCGCGCAGAAAGCCGGCCTCGAGGTGGCGCTCGACTTCGCGCTGCAGGCATCGCCCGATCATCCGTGGGTGAAAGAGCACCCGGAATGGTTCACGACGCTGCCCGACGGCTCGATCGCGTACGCCGAGAACCCGCCGAAGAAGTACCAGGACATCTACCCGATCAACTTCGACAACGACCCCGAGGGCATCCGCGCCGAGGCGCTGCGAATCATCCGGTTCTGGATCTCGGCCGGCGTACGCATCTTTCGCGTCGACAACCCGCACACCAAGCCGCTCGACTTCTGGGAGTGGCTGATCGCCACTGTGAACGCCGAGACACCCGACGTCATCTGGCTGGCCGAGGCGTTCACCCGCCCCGCCCTCATGCAGACGCTCGCCAAGGTGGGCTTCACGCAGTCGTACACGTACTTCACGTGGCGCAACTCGAAAGAAGAACTCGAAGAGTTTCTCGACGGGTTGGCGCATGAGACGGCCGCGTTCTTCCGGCCGAACCTGTTCGTGAACACGCCCGACATTCTGCACGCCTACCTGCAGTTCGGCGGCCGGCCGGCGTACAAGATCCGTGCCGCCATCGCCGCGACGGGCTCGCCGACGTGGGGTGTCTACTCGGGCTACGAGCTGGTCGAGAACGTCGCACGGCCCGGCTCCGAAGAGAACCTCGACAACGAGAAGTACGAGTACCGGCCGAGAGACTTCACCGCAGCCGAGGCAGCGGGAACATCGCTTGCCCCGTACCTCACGCGGCTGAACACGATCCGCCGCGCACATCCGGCGCTCGCGCAATTGCGTAACCTCGACATCCACGCCAGCGACGACGAAGCGATTCTCGTCTACAGCAAGTTCATCGCGGGCGAGTTCACGGCGAGCGGTAGAGCCGACGGGCTCATCATCGTCGCCAACGTCGACCCGTGGTCGGTACGCGAGAGCACCGTGCACCTCGACGTCACGAAGTTCGGACTCGAACCCGGCGCAACCTACCGCGTCACCGACGAGATCACCGGTGCGACCTGGCTCTGGGGCGCCGACAACTACGTACGCCTGAACGCCTTCGGCGAGCCCGTTCACATCCTCTCGGTGCACTACGAGCCCGACGAGGCTCCGGATGCCCAGCCAACCGACCCCGAAACGCCGCCCACTTCCGACGGAACGGACACACACTGATGTCACAGATCGATGGCCTCACCACCCTCAGCGCGCCCGACGTGGCCGAGAACGTTCTGCAGCAGATCGCGACCGGCTCGTACTTCGACCCGCACGCCGTGCTCGGGCAGCACCTCGTGAACCCGGCCGGCGAGGGCGACCCGATCACGGTCATCCGCACCCTCCGGCCGCTCGCCAGCGCGGTCTCGGCGGTGCTCTCGAACGGGGCCCGGGCCTCGCTCACGCACCTGTACGCCGGCATCTGGCAGGGCTACACGCTCACCGGGCTCGATGACTACGTGATCGACGCGACGTACGAAGACGGGTCGGTGTGGACCGCCGACGACCCCTACCGCTTCTCCCCCACTCTCGGCGAACTCGACCTGCACCTCATCGGCGAAGGCCGACACGAGCAGCTGTGGGATGTGCTCGGGGCACACTATCGCACGCACTCCGGCGCCCACGCCTCGTCCTCCGGCACTGCCTTCAGCGTCTGGGCCCCGCACGCCCGCGCCGTTCGTGTCATCGGCGACTTCAACGGGTGGGAGGGCACGCGGCACTCGATGCGCAGCCTCGGCGCCACCGGGGTCTGGGAGATCTTCGTTCCCGATCTCGGGCCCGGCAGCACCTACAAGTTCGAGTTGCTCACGCAGCACGGCGGCTGGGTTCAGAAGGCCGACCCGATGGCCCGCCGCACCGAGGTGCCGCCGCTCACCGGCTCGGTGATCACCGACTCGTCGTACGAGTGGGCCGACGGCGGCTGGATGACCGAGCGCGCCGCGAAAGATCCGCACAACTCGCCCATGAGCGTCTACGAGGTTCACCTCGGTTCGTGGCGCCCCGGGCTCGACTATCGCTCGCTCGCCGACGAACTCATCGGCTACATGAACGAGCTCGGCTTCACGCACGTGGAGTTCATGCCGCTCGCCGAGCACCCGTTCGGCGGCTCGTGGGGCTACCAGGTCACGGGTTACTACGCCCCCACGGCCCGTTTCGGAACCCCGGATGACCTGCGGTACCTCATCGACCGCCTGCACCAGGCGGGCATCGGCGTGCTGCTCGACTGGGTTCCGGGGCACTTCCCGAAAGATGAGTTCGCGCTGGCGAACTTCGACGGGCAGGCGCTGTACGAGCATCCAGACCCCCGGCGCGGAGAGCAGCCCGACTGGGGCACTCTCGTCTTCAACTTCGGCGACTCGAAGGTGCGCAACTTTCTCGTTGCCAATGCCCTGTACTGGCTCGAGGAGTTTCACATCGACGGCCTGCGAGTCGACGCCGTGGCCTCGATGCTCTACCTCGACTACTCACGCAAAGACGGCGAGTGGCTGCCGAACCAGTACGGCGGGCGCGAGAACCTCGAAGCCATCAGCCTGCTGCAGGAGGTCAACGCTACGGCCTACAAGCGCTACCCAGGCATCGTGATGATCGCCGAAGAGTCGACAAGCTGGCCGGGTGTCACCAAGCCCACCTCGCAGGGCGGGCTCGGCTTCGGCATCAAGTGGAACATGGGCTGGATGCACGACAGCCTCGCCTACATCGAGACCGACCCGCTGTACCGTTCGTATCACCACGGCGAAATCACCTTTTCGTTCGTCTACGCGTTCAGCGAGAACTTCATGCTGCCCATCTCGCACGACGAGGTCGTGCACGGCAAAGGCTCGCTGTTGTCGAAGATGCCGGGCGACCACTGGCAGAAGCTCGCCAACCTGCGCGCCTACCTCGGCTTCATGTGGGCGCACCCCGGCAAACAGCTGCTGTTCATGGGCCAGGAGTTCGGCCAGCCGTCGGAGTGGAGCGAAGAGCGCGGGCTCGACTGGTGGATTCTCGACCAGCCCGTGCACCGTTCGCTGCTGCACCTCGTGTCGTCGCTGAACCGGGTCTACCGCGAGAACCCCGCGCTCTGGCTCCGCGACAACGAGTCGGGCGGGTTCGAGTTCATCGACGGCGGTTCGAGTGAGAAGAACCTCGTGTCGTTCCTGCGGTGGGATGCCGAGGGCAACCCCATCGCCGTGCTGATGAACTTCGGTGGGGCGCCTGTAGGCCCCTACCGTGTCTCGCTGCCGTTCGGCGGCATCTGGGACGAGATCATCAACACCGACGCCGTAGAGTTCGGCGGTTCCGGTGTCGGCAACTTCGGCGCCGTGACGGCCGAGTCGATCCCCTGGTCGGGTCGCCCCGCCTCGGTCGAGCTCACCCTCCCGCCCCTCGCGGCCCTCTACCTCAAGCCGCGCCCCCGCTGACCCCGTTGTGGAGTCGAAAAAGCTGTCTCTTATACACATCTGAT
>NZ_JASJXO010000081.1:0-9708 GCF_035018625.1 Subtercola sp. RTI3
GAGTACGTGATCGAAGAGCGCTTCGGACTCTTCGATGAGATGTGTTGAGAGCACGACGGTTCGGGTGTGTGCGGTGTAGTCGCGGAGGAGCATGTCGTGAAACAGGGCGCGCGCTGTCACGTCAAGACCGAGATAGGGCTCGTCGAGGAGCGTCAACGGTGCTCGTGAGGCGAGGCCCAGGACGATAGCGACTGCCGAAAGCTGTCCGCGGGAGAACTTCTTGATCGGAGTTTTGGTCGGGATCCGGAACCCGTCAACGAGTTCGGCGGCAACATCGGCGTTCCAGTTCGGCGCGAACTCCGGTGCGATTCGGAGCACGTGGTGCAACCGGTAGTTGTCGGGGTACTTCTGGTTGTCGCGCACGAAACTAATTTTCGAAAGGATCGATTCGTTTTCAAACGGGCGCTCACCGAAGACTTCCGCCGTGCCTGAGCTGGGTCTGTCTTGGCCGGCGAGGATAGACATGATCGTGGTTTTGCCGGCACCATTCCTGCCGAGGAGGCCGCAGATGGATCCCTCTGGCACGGTCAGCGTGATATCGTCCAGCGCGGCCGCGCGCCCGAATGAGCGGCTCATCGAACGAATGGTGATTGCGTTACTCATGCCGGATCCTGTTCTTCGTCATCGATCATCGAGTGCAGTTCGCTAGCCGTGATGTCCAGCACCAAGGCTTCCCGGAGAAGCGGCCGCATGTATTGCGCCCGGAATTCCTCCCGCCGCTGGCGCAGAAGAACATCCCTGGCACCGGTCGCGACGAACATCCCGATGCCGCGCTTTTTGTAGAGCACACCGAGTTCCACGAGCATGTTCACGCCTTTGCTCGCGGTGGCCGGGTTCATCTGGTGGAACACAGCGAAGTCGGTAGCTGAGGGCACGGCGGTCTCTTCGGCGTATGTGCCACCCACGATGTCGTCAGCGATCTTGGCAGCGAGCTGCTGAAAGATCGGACCTTCTCCTGCGAACATGGGTCAAACATAGTCCATTACTCGACTAATGGACAGATGTACCTGCTGAGGTGAGCGTTTTACCCAGATAACTGAACGCACCACGCGATCTATTTCAGGGTTGAGTATGGTGAACTTTGCTCTGGGTGTGTGCGAGGCGGTAGGAGTCGGTGCCGGTTTCGATGATGTTGCCGCCGAACGTAAGCCGGTCGACGATCGCTGCGCAGAGCCGTGGGTCGGTGAAGGTTTTGCCCCAGCCGGAGAAGGATTCGTTCGATGCGATGCCGACGCTGTTTTTCTCTTCGCGTTCGGTGAGGACTTGGAAGAGCAGTTCGGCACCGCGGCGGTCGAGTTCCATGTAGCCGAGCTCGTCGATGAGGAGCAAGTCGACACGGCCGTAGCGGGCGATGGTGCGAGCGAGGGTTTTCTCGTCAGCGGCCTCGACAAGTTCGTTCACGAGCCTGGTCGCGAGGGTGTACTTCACTCGGTAACCCTTCTCCGCTGCGGCAGTACCGAGCCCGATAAGCAGGTGGGATTTCCCGGTGCCGGAGTCTCCGATCAGGCAGAGCGGTTGGCCCTTGCGTACCCAATCACCGGTCGCGAGAGTGTTGATCGTCGCGGGGTTGATGTTCGGATTCGCGTCGTAATCGAAGTCCCCTATCCATTTGTCGCGCGGGAACCCGGCAGCTTTCACCCGCCGGACGGAAGAGCGGCGGTCGCGGTCGTCGCATTCGGCCAGCAGGAGTTCGGCGAGGAACCCGTGGTAGCTGAGCTGTTCCTGCTCGGCCGCTTTCGTCGCTTCTTCGATGACGGCGCGGATCGTGGGTAACCGTAGCCGCCGGCAGGCTTGATCGATCGCCGCGGTCGCGGCCTGCTCGGTCATCCCGCGTCGGCGTCTGAGGGTTGTGGTGATCGTTGTCGCTGTCGGGCTCATGAGCCAGTTCCTTCTTCCAGTATCTGCACGACTTGGGCATTACGTTTGGGGAGTTTCAAGAGCTCGTCATACCTGGCCACTGAGGGAAGTGGGCGAGTGTCGGGTGGGAGACCTGCGATCACGGCGGCCGGGTCCGCGAGACGTCTCTGGGTGAGGCTGACAACGTTTCGCTCGGGCTCACGCGCATGTTCGACGTTGTGACGGTTTGACTCAGGCCCAGCAGTCCCCGCGTGACGGCGGGCTTCAACAGCTACAACGTCTGCTGTTACCGCGCCGACGTGAAGCGCAGCCCGGATGCCGGCGATCACGTCATCGGTGGTCATCGAGCGGTGCAACAGGAGAACGTCGATCAGCTGTCTGGTGCCTGCAGCGTCGCCATCGGTCTTCCGGGCCGCGGCCCAGAAGGCTTCGTGCGCGGCGGTAAATGTTCCTGCGGCCCGTGCCCTGGCGAGCACTGTCGAGCCTGGCAGTGCACCTGGTTTGTGTTGCAGAACCTCGAGGTAGTGATCGAGGTCAACGCTTTGTCCGCCGTTGGTCACTATCCGCGGGTGTCGGGCGATTTCGGTGCGCCCATCGAAAACGACCAGCTCTGAGGCCCTGAGCGACACCCGAACTGGTCGGCTGATCATCCGGGCCGGCACGGAGTACTTCGCCATCCGCACGGTGATCAGGCTGGACCGGTCAACCCTAGGGTGCAGGGTCAGGCCGGGGTCGAAACGTTCGAATGGCAACCGTGCCAACAGCGCTCGTTCGTTGTCGAAGTCTTGGCCGACGGTTCGGATCCGGTCAGCGATCCGGCGCCGGTCGTCGGCCTCATCCCAGCGCTGGATCTTCTCGTTCAGTTCGGCCAATGAATCAACCACAGGCATGGGTGATAGGTGGTTGCGGCGGAACCGGCCGACCTCACCCTCGATGCCGCCTTTCTCGTGCGCGCCGTCGATGCCGGGCTGGCAGTAGAACGCGTCGAACCCGTAATGCGAGCGGAACAACACCCACCGTTCGTTTTCCGTCCGTCGCCGGCCGGTGCCGTAGATCACCGTCGTGACCGCGGCGGTCAGGTTGTCGTAGCGGATATGGCGGACGGGGATCCCTCCGATGGTTTCGAACGCAGCGATATGACCCTCGAGAAAAGCCTCCTGACCCTGAGTCGAATACACCCGATGGACCGCTTTACCAGAGTTCGAGAGCCGGAACGCGAACATGTGACACTTCGTCTTCGCGCCGGCGAGCATGACCCATACCTCACCGAAGTCGACTTCCGCCTCAGCACCCGGTGCGTGCTCCTGAGGCACGAAACCCTCCCGGCCGCGGCCAGCCTCCGCATCAAGGACAGGCCTACGGTGGTGAACATAGTCGCGAACCGTTGAATACGACAACTCCGTCGCACCGTGCTCCTCCGCAAGCCTCGCCAGAATGCGCCGGGCCGTGTGGCGTTGCTTACGCGGCGCGGTCAGATCCTCGATCAACATCGCGTCGATCGCCGGTTTGAACGGCTCCAACCGAGGCGATACCCGCACCGGTGTTTTTCGAGGTGGCGGCTCAGCCTGCGACAATGCCAACCGCACAGTAGCCCGAGCAACACCATGCCGCCGAGCGAGCTCCCGAATCGAGAGCCCTTCCACCCGGGAATCCCGCCGGATCTGTGCGAACAACTCCACCCGTAACCCCATCACTGACCTCCACGCCTAGCATCCGAAACACACGATGCTCAAGCGTCAAGGTGGACCTCGATCAAGCCGTCACGATCACCCGGCGAGTCGAAAGGTGGGCACGAATCGAACCGTCCTAGTGGTCTTCAATCAAGGTGCCATAAACACCCCAGCATGGTGCGCTGCGGAGACGACAGGGTAACCGTAGAAGGCGCTATCAGCTCGCAGCAGCACTGGACCTGTCGCGGAGTCCGAACGCAGCCGGCGGACGGTGGCGAGCGTGTCCGCGACGAACCGTTTCGCACCGCGCGGGGACCCGGTGGCGCCTTTTCGCAGCCGGGACCCGATGATCACCGGCGCCGATGTCGGAGTGGAGACGATACCGATCAGCGCGTTCAACCCGCGGACTCCGGAGTAGGGGTGGTGGTAACGGTACTGTCACGAGCCCCAATCCTCGGGGGTGAGTGCGCGTTCGAGTTGGGCGTGGGCCGCGAATATGCCGGCGGCGATTTCTGCTGACGCTGTTGTGGTGTCGATGGCGGCGCCGGCGAGGACTTTGAGTGGAGACGTACCAGTCGCCCGCTCGAGGTTCGGCTTAAGGACTGCCGGTTGGGTTGATGGTGCGGATGCTGAGGCGTGTGGTCATGTCGAGCTTCACTTCGCCGTAGGGGAGCACGTGTTGCCAGAACAGGGGTGTGAGGCCGCGGCGGTCTTCGTCTGTGAGCATGCTGGTCCAGGCGTCTTCGTCGAGCACGTCTTGGAGCATGAGCGTGTTTATGTACACGAGAGCGGCTTGCAGGATCCGCAGGCACAGCGCGGTCATTTCCTGTTCGTCTTGGCGGTTGGAGGCGATCTCGCCGCCCTTGCCGTAGTAGATGACCGAGTTGGCGCCGTTGAACGCCTCGACGATGTTGAGTCCCTCGGTGATCTCTCGTTGGAGTTCGCGGCTGCGCAGGAACCGGGCGACGAAGATGGTGCGTTGGGCCCGCCCGACTTCGAGCATTGCCTGATAGGTGGGGTGTGACGCTGAGCGGGTGAATCGTCGTAGGATCGCCTCGGTTGAGGCGGTGCCCTGTCTGATCGCGGTTGCGTATTTGATCATCTGGTCGTAGTTCTGCTCGATGAGATCCCAGCGAATCGGACGCGTCAGAGCCGGGGTGAGCTGCGGGTACGCGTCGGGCTGGCCGGTGACCGGCCGGTATAGGCGGATCTTGTTGATCTGCTTGATCCGGGGCAGCAGGTCAAAGCCGAGCAGCCGGGTGATGGCGAAACCAATCTCGGACTGGCCGTGGGTGTCGACGTAGTTGCCTTCGACCTTCATCGTCGTGCCGTGACGAATCGCGCCCTCGATCATCGCGTGGACTTCCGAGGCGGACGCCCGAAGAGTTTGGGAGTGCACGACCATCGACCCGCGCTCGACGTGCCAGTAAATTAGGATCCCTCGGCCGCCGTACCGGGAGTGCCACTCGGTGAAAATATTCTGATCGTATGAACGGAAGTGAGTCGAGTCTGAAGCGACCGCAGTCGATCCCTCACCCCAGAGGCTCGTGCGGCGCGCTACGAATGTCGCGTTGGCGATCGCGATCGCGACGGCTTGGGCGGTGTCGCGGGTGAGGTAACGGCGCCGGACGTAACGGATCTCATCCTCGGTGTGGCCATGACCGCCGCCCGCGGCAACCGCACGGATACCAGTGTTGGTGCCGTACGCGTATATCGCCAGCATCAACCGTTCAGCCAACACCTCGATGTTGAGGGTGCCGCTTCCGGCGATACCGCTGACTTCGTTCAGACATCCGGTGCGCAGCACCGTTTCCTTGAGCATGTCGACCAAGGCGATCGTGCCCCACCGTCGCTGAACCTCGTCTTTGACGCGTCGCAGATTGCGGGGCTCGGGGGCCGCTTCGTATTTGGTCAACGTGATCGCACCTGAGGGCCGATCGGTGATGCTCAGCCAGTCCAACGACGGGACCGCGGCATCCAGTGCGCTAAGGGCATCAGACATCTCCTGGCGTAGATCGTCGATGAAGACGGTGGGGTCCAGTGGCTTGCGCAGCTCTCGATAGTTCTCGTTGCGCCGCTGCTCGAAGTCTTGAGGGAGGTCTTCATCGGGGTTACGCCAGGAGTCTGCGCCCACGACCCAGATCTCCTTGCAGCGCAACTGCTCCCGCAATGCCTGCAAAGTGACTACTTCATAGACCATCCGGGCCACGCGGGACCGGCCTCGTGTGTCGGCGCGGTAGACCAGGTCGGACCAGTCCCCGGCGGTACCACGATGGGCGGGAACGGCTTCCCCGAGTGGGTAGAACGTCAAGTTGGCGGTCTTGGCATGCCTCTTGATCAACGTCAGGGCGTCGATCACCGGGCGGTGAGCGGTGTTACTGCTGCGGAACTCCAAGACCTCCAGCAACGCGATCAGACCGCGCCGGTAATGTCCGGTGTAGGAAGCACGCAGGGTGGTCTGAACCGTGCGCCGATATACCGGGCCCTGCGTCTTGAACTCGTGGACAAGCTCCTGCAATGTCTGCTCGCCACCACTGACCGCAGGAAAGACCACCTCCCTCACCGCTCCGTCGGGCTTCGCCAACGCTGCCTCGGCGATCAAGAAGAGGATGTTCTCCTTGCCCGTCACCCGTTTGAACGCGTTAATCAACTCGTTGGTAACCCGCCGTTCAGCGCGGGCACCGATACGGTGCACCGTGGCGATGAGTAATTCCACCAACGTGTCGGTGATCTCGCGCTCACGTTGATTGACCAATGCCGCGAGCACAGTCAGTGTCAGCGGCTGAGCGTGTCGGCGCAGATGTGACGGTGCCTCGACAGCGGCCCGGGCCCGCCACCCATCCAGAACCTTCGGTGCCACGTCAGCGAACAAACCAACAGGCAGCCCGACTGCGCGGACCGCCTTAAGTTTGCTGATCTCGATCATCATCGAATCCAAGCTCACGTTGCCCGGCGCGGACTTGATCGACCCCAAAACGGTGCCCGACTCCTCAAATCCGTCCTCGACGCCTTCGACGGCACAATCATTGGGCGTCAGCAAGTTCAACAGGCGAACCACCGTGGGTGGATCCAGTCGCCCCGAGATCCGTAACGACCAGTTCTGCTCAGCCACGCGCAAAGCTGAACGCACCATGCGGAGCACTCGACCTGGGGTGGGAGGCTCGATCTGTTGCGCCCTGAAGTGGGCCAGGAGTTCCTCCCGGACGCGCTCGGGTCGCCGCTCGGCGTGGGCCACGTTCACCGCAAGCCAAGTGGTCCCCTCTTCCTGGTCAACGACGGTCGCGACCCGGAAGCCAAGGTGAGCGCGGACCTGAGCACGGTGGTACTCAATCGTGCTGCCGGACCACTCGTAGGCCCCGACCTCCGAAGCGTCCACGCCGACCTGGCGTGCAACGAAATCGATCACGGCATCATGCAGCTCTGAACGCCCTCGCGGGAAACGACCATGACGGCTGTAGTGCTTGAGTAACAACGCGAATCCCAGCGCTGTAGCACCCCGCTTGCCGATCAACAGCTCACGATCGACCTCGAGCAAAGTCCAGAACTCGACCAGCTCATCAACATCGACAACGGCTGAGTCCATACTCGGAAATTATC
This sequence comes from Subtercola sp. RTI3, assembly GCF_035018625.1. Lineage (NCBI taxonomy): Bacteria > Bacillati > Actinomycetota > Actinomycetes > Micrococcales > Microbacteriaceae > Subtercola > Subtercola sp. RTI3. The sequence goes on from NZ_JASJXO010000081.1 coordinate 7,125, forward strand.
CCCGACCTCGGCCGATACCGATAGCACTACCCGAAGCGCCCATTGGGGCTGGTGACAGCACCGTTACCACCACCCCTAAAGGGTCCGACGATAGCGGTCCTATCAGAGCATTGACCCCAAATCTGATCCCGTCGTGGGGTAGGCGGCGGTCGTTGATTTGATTTGTCGCGTGGTGAGGCCGTGCTTCATGGCCAGGCTGATGGTGTTGGCGACTTCGGCATAGTCGTGGCCCAGCAAGTGTGCCCCGATGATGCGGTCCGTGTCCTTATCGATAAGCATCTTGGTTGCCCCGACTGTCTCGCTGATTCGGTAGTTGGAGTACCAGCCGCTGGTGTCGGTGAAGCGGACGTCAACGTTGAGTCCGTTGGCTTTGGCCTCGCTCTCTTGCATTCCGATGCGCACTAGTTCCGGGATGGTGAACACGGCGGTTGGGATTGCCGCGTAGTCCGGCACGGCCGTTTCAGATTTCAGCATGTTGGATGCTGCAACCTTTGCCTCGAACACCGCCACCGGCGTAATCGGCATCCCAGGAGTGTTGGCGGCGTCGCCCGCCGCGTACACATGCGGGTTAGTGGTGCTCTGCAGGTGGTCTGCGACCGTGATACCTCGAGAACTATAGGAAACGTTCCCGGCTTCGAGGTTCAAGCGTGTAAGGTCCGCGGTGCGTCCGGCGCCGTGGACGACGAGATCCGTATCAAGCACGGTCGTCTTGCCGACGTGCTGCATGGTAAGACGAAACCCGTGGGCAAGCGGCACCACGCTGGTAATCGTTGTTTCGCGCCGGACTGCCACGCCAACGGTTGCACCGCGGTTCAGGAGCAGTTCAACAAGGTCGGGGTCAAATCCTTTGAGCGGGATGTGGCCGCGGTCGATGATCGTGGGGGAGCTTCCCGCGCGGGCGGCGATGTGTGCAAACTCGAACGACACGAACCCGCCCCCAATGAACGCGATTCGCGGCGGAAGTTCTGGAAGGTTTAGGAAATCGGTGCTGTCGATCACGTGCTCGTGCCCGGGGAAGTCCAGTTCGCGCGGCGTGGCGCCGGTAGCGATGAGGACCTTGTTTGCTCCGTAGGGTGCGCCATCAATCTCGAGGTGGGTGTTGTCGGCGAAGGCAGCAACGCCGTGGAGAGTGTCAACGCCGTGGGAGCGAAGACTCTCCTCCATGTTGTGCGGAACGGGGTCGGTGAAGCCGTGCTTGTGATTCATCAACTCGGCCCAGTTGATGCTGAGTTGATCCGTGTCGATGCCTTTGCCTGCGAGGAGGCGAGCGGCGTCAACGATTTCTGCGCCACGCCGCAGGATCTTCTTCGGGTCGCATCCGCGAAGGGCGCAGGTTCCCCCGTACGGAAGCGAATCGACGATGGCTACGCGCCACCCTTGCGAGGCGGTCTTGTTGGCTGCGGCAATCCCTGCCATTCCGGCACCGATTACGAGGAGGTCATATTTGTTGGTCATCATCAGCCTGCCCTTAGGCGACGTGCAGCTCAGCTTTTAGTTGCTTAACCGTTGGAGATCCCGCGTATCCGTCCGGCGTGAGATACCGGCGGCAGGTCAGGCCGATGGGATCGTCCTCCTTGGCGAAGGGATCCACCCCATTGATGAGAATGCTGGGTGAGCCGCGAAAGCCAACCCGTCCGGCTTCCTCCGCGGTGTCGACGACCTGTCGTGTGACGACAATCCCGGGATTCTCTCCGGCAAGAGCGATGAGTCTTTGCTCGGCCACTTTCCAATTGGGGCAGCCCTCAAAGTATTGCAATGTGATTTCCATAACTTCACGGTAAACCCTGAAGTGTGATTGAAGGTCAAGCGGTATTCTTGCGTCATGCTTATTGGAGAGGTCGCCGAGGCTCTGGGCGTTCATAGTCACACCATTCGGTTCTATGAGAAACAGGGACTCTTGCCCGCTCCTCACCGTCAACCCAACGGTTATCGCAACTACGATCCCACCATCGTCAGCAGAGTGAACTTCATCCACAGCAGTCAGGCGGCAGGCCTCACCCTCTCAGAGATTATGAGTGTGCTTTCCCTCCGTGATGCAGGGCAGGCACCCTGCGCTCACGTATCCACCCTGCTGGAACGCAAACTGGACGTTGTTCACGAGCGTCAACGAGAACTCGCAGTCCTGGAAGCAGAACTCACCAGACTCATCCACACCAGCCAGGGACTAGTCCCGTCCGATTGCGGCGAGAAGGACATCTGCAACATCATTTCTGACAGCAGGAGCAACCAGGACGAGAACAGCTAAGAACAGGAGGCGTCACACACTTCCTTGAAAGCGGGATGATGACAATACACTTATGCGCGGTCACTGGAATCTCAGACTGACGAACTCGAGAGTGTCGCGTTTGACCCCCGTTGAAGTCCCGCTTGGATGCTCGTACCGTCTCGCAACCGTAGGGATACTAGGCGTCTCGCGTGACCGGAATTGGTACCTCTTATAAAGTGGGTGCCCGCTCCGGGGAGTTTCTCGCCACTTTGTGTCTCAGCTCGAAGCTGAAGCTGCCAACGGCAACACCGTTGCAAGACAGGTGGAGACACGGGTGTTCAGTCGGGGATGGGTGGGTACTGTCTCTTATACACATCT
>NZ_JASJXO010000082.1:0-8971 GCF_035018625.1 Subtercola sp. RTI3
GTTGCTGAACTACTCGGCGATGGCCGGCATCATCGGCGGCGGAGGCATCGGCGACATCGCGTTTCGCTACGGTTACCAGCGTTTCGACACGGCGTATCTCATCACGACCATCGTGTTGCTCGTGGTCATCGTGCAGCTCATCCAGTCGATCGGCAGCGCGGTCGCCCGCCGGCTCAGCCACCGCTGAGCGCCGCAGAGTATCACCCCCGAACGGGGAGATCTCGCTGTTCGGGTGACCGGGGGCTGACCTTCCCGTGAAGTCTTCCGCCCGCCGGTGAACAGTGGGTTTCGGGAGCCCGACGTGACTTCCGACGACGAGTTTTTCGCCGTTTTCCGACCATTTCAGCACCTACCATCGCTAACGAAATCAACAGCGAAGGTGGTTCGAAATGACGTCGACAGCGACGCGCCGGCGGGGCAGAATGGCCCGCAACTGGCTGATGTTCGCGGCCCTGGCCGGCCCGAACATCCTGCTGCTCATCGCGTTCACCTACAAGCCGCTGCTGCAGTCGTTCTACTATTCGACCCTGCAGTGGAACATCGGTTCGTCGCGCGCCATCTCGGTCGGCCTCCGTAACTACACCGACTGGCTGACCGACTCCCAGACCCCGCACGTGGTGGGCGTGACCGTGGTCTTCACCCTCGCCACGGTGGGCGGCGGAATGGTGCTCGGCCTCTCGCTCGCCGTGCTTCTGAACCGTCGCCTGAAGCTCATCGGCCCGGCCCGCACCATCGTCGTGGCGCCCTACGTGCTCTCGGGCGTGGCCGTGGGGTTGCTCTGGTTGTTCGTCTTCGACCCCAACTTCGGCATCGTGGCCGCTGTGCTCGGCTTCGTTGGTCTGCCCTCGCCGGCCTGGTACAACGATCCGCAGTGGGCTCTCGTCATGGTCATCATCGTGCAGCTCTGGAAGAACGTGGGCTACATCGCCCTTATCTACCTGGCTGGCCTGCAGGCGATTCCGAAAGACCTGCTCGAGGCCGCGTCGCTCGACGGTGCGGGCCCGGTGCGCACGTTCCGCCGGGTGATTCTGCCGCTGCTCGGCCCCACCACGTTCTTCTTGAGCGTGACCACTCTGCTCAGCTCGCTGCAGAGCTTCGACATCATTCAGGCGATGACCAAGGGCGGCCCGCTCGAGGGCACCACCACGATGATGTACGAGATCTACCGCGAGGGCTTCGTCGCCGGTCGCGCCGGGTACTCGTCTGCCGTGGCCACCATTCTCTTCGTCGTGCTGCTGATCGTCACGCTCGTTCAGATGCGCTTCGTCGAACGAAAGGTTCACTACGCATGACCCGTTTTCGCCTGCCCATCGGCGGCTACATCGCACTGGCCATCGCCGTCGCCGTGATGGTCTTGCCTCTGCTCTGGATGCTGCTGGCCAGCTTCAAGGGCCAAGACGAGATCTACTCCCTGCCCATCCAGTGGCTGCCCTCGTCGTTCGGCGGGGCCAACTACCAGGCCGCTGCCGACGCCGTTCCGTTCGGAAGCTTCTTTCTGAACTCCCTCATCACGACGGTGTTCGGTGCCGGAATCAAGATCGTGCTCGGGCTGATGACCGCGTACGCTCTCGTCTTCGTCGAAGTACCGTTTCGCAAGTTCTTCTTCGGTCTGGTGATCTTCGCGCTGCTGGTTCCGCAGCAGATCGTCATCATTCCCAACTACACGCTCGTGGCGAGCCTCGGCTGGCTGAACACCTACCAGGGCATCATCGTGCCGGGGCTGGCGAGCGCGTTCGGTACCTTCCTCTTTCGCCAACACTTTCTCTCGCTGCCCATCTCCGTGCTCGAGGCCGCCGCGCTCGACGGCGCCGGGCACTGGCGTCGCCTCTGGGCTTTCGTCGTGCCCATGTCGACGCCCACGATCGCGGCCGTCGCGCTGGTCTCGGTGGTCACCGAGTGGAACGAGTACCTCTGGCCGCTGCTGGTCATCGATCGCCCCAACATGATGACGCTGCCCATCGGGCTCACCCTGCTGCAGAACACCGACGGCGTCACGAACTGGGGCGTTCTGATGGCGGGCACCGTGCTCGTCACGCTGCCGATCCTCATCGTGTTCTTCGTCATGCAGAAGAAGATCGTGGCCGGCCTCACCGCCGGCGCGGTCACCGGATGACCTCTAGCCGTTTCGACCCTCGCCCCATCGCTCACCCCCACAGAAAGATGCTGCAATGAATCCGCGTTCGACCGTCTTCTCCTCCACTCTCACCCGCCGAAACCTGCTCACCCTCTCCGCCGCGCTCGGCGGCACTGCACTGCTCGCCGCGTGTGCGGGCCCGTCGGTCGGCGATGCCGGCCAGGCCGCCGCATCCACCGCCCCCGCGCAAGACTGGACGGGCATCAAGCCCGCCTCCTCGATCACCTGGTGGACCAACCACCCGGGTGCCTCGATGGCCACCGAGCAGGCCATGATCAACGGCTTTCAGGCAGCGAACCCCGGCATCACGGTGAACATGGTCACAGCCGGTGCGAACTACGACGAGATTGCCCAGAAGTTTCAGGCCGCGGCCGGCACCGACAGTGTTCCCGACCTCGTGGGTGCGAGTGATGTGTGGTGGTTCCGCTACATGATCAACCAGCAGATCATTCCGCTCGACGGGCTGGCCTCACACCTGAACGCGAACACCGCCGACTTCAATACCACCCTCTACGACGACTACAAATACGCCGACAGCCACTGGGCCATGCCATACGCGCGCTCGACGCCGCTCTTCTACTACAACAAGACGCTCTGGAGTGCGGCTGGCCTGCCCGACCGCGCACCCGCCACCTGGGACGAGTTCGACCAGTGGGCACCAAAGCTCAGTGCCGTCATGAACGGCGCGGCACCGCTCGGAATCGGCAAGGGCACGTCGTGGGCCGCCTGGTGGTTCTGCAACATCATGTGGGGCAAGGGCGGCGCGTACTCGAGCGACTGGAGCATGAAGCTCGACCAGCCCGAGACCCTCGAGGCGGGTAACTACCTGCGCCGCATCATCAACGACGACAAGAGCGCCGCCGTCTCGGCCACCGATTCGACGGCCGACTTCGGGGCGGGCCTCAGCGCCTGCACCGTTGCGTCGACGGGGTCGCTCACGGGCATCCTCGCGTCGGCCAAGTTCGAGGTGGGAACCGGCTTTCTGCCGGCCGGGCCGAAGGGCGCCTTCACGCCTACGGGTGGCACGGGCATGGCGATCGCCTCATCGAAGTCGCCCGAGCAGCAGTTGGCCGCCGGCATGTTTCTGAAATACTTGACCGACGCCGAGCAGACGGCCACGTTCTCGGCGGCGACCGGGTACATGCCCGTGCGCACCTCGGCAATGGATGGGGCCACGATGACGGCGATCTACGCGAAGAAGCCGCAGTTCCGCACGGCTGTCGACCAGTTGAAGAACGCGCGCTCGCAAGACTGGGCGCGCTCGTTCGTGCCGTCGGGCGACAAGTACCTCACCACTGCGCTAGAGCAGATCATGCTGCAGAACTCGAAGGCCGAAGACGTGTTTCCGAAGGCCTCGGCCGACATCTCGACCTCATACGACCAGAACGTGAAGCCCTACCTGTGATCGCGACCCGCGTCATCGCGCACCGGGGCGACTCGTCTGAGGCGCCAGAGAACACCGTGCCTTCGTTCGACGCGGCGCTCCAAGCGGGCGCCGACGCCATCGAGGTCGACCTGCAGCTGACCGCCGACGGTGTGGTGGTCGTCATCCACGACGACCTCCTCGATCGAACCACCGATTCGGTCGGGGCGGTCGGCGAGCTGGATGCCCGTGCGGTGCTTGCCGCCGACGCAGGTTCGTGGTTCGCCCCCGCTTTCGCGGGTACCCGCGTGCCCACCCTCGACGCGCTCATCGAGTGGGCCGTCGGCGCTCCCGGCATGGGCTGGCTGCTCGAATTCAAGGGGCCGTGGAGCGAGCTCTCCGTCGCACCCGTTCTCGCCCAGCTGCGCGCCTCGGGTGTCGCCGGTCGTGCGGTGGTGCAGAGCTTCGACCTCGGCACCGTGCGCGCGCTGCGTGCCGCCGGCCCCGACTTTCGGGTCGAGGCGCTGGTGTTCGAGCTGCCCGCTGCCGACGGTGTCGATGGTGTCGATGGTGTCGATGCGCGCATCGAGCGGCTCGTGGAGGTGCTGCGCGAGGTGGGTGCCGAGGGCTGCAACCCCTACGGAGTACTGCTGGCCGAGCATCCACAGCTCGCCGACGCACTGCACTCAGCCGGGTTCACGGTCACCCCGTGGACTCTCGACGAGCCCGAGCACTGGGTCCGCGCGGTGGAGGCGGGGGTCGACGCGATCATCACCAACCGGCCCGGGGTGCTGCGGGCGTGGCTCGAGGCGAAGCCCGCCTGAGCCCCGACTCAGACAGTGATCTGGCGCTGATCAGACGATGATCAGCCGGCGGTCGGCGCGGGGGGCGCTGGCCGCCACGAGGGTTGCGTTCTGCTCGTCGGGCCCGAGGGCCCAGCTGCGGGCATCCTCGGCCGACGTGCCGAACGACTCGTGGCGGCGAATCAGGCGCTCGCGCCGCACGATCTCGGGCGCCTCAATGAACCACACCTCGTCGATGAACGCGCGAGCCGCCGGCCAGGCCCCGCTCTCGAGCAGTAGGTAGTTGCCTTCGGTGACGATCAGCGGCACCTCGGGCAGCACTGCCAGCGCCGAGCCGATCGACTCGTCGAGCCCACGGTCGAAGCGCGGCGCATAGACCACCGCGTCGTCGCCGGGCGTGCTCTGGCTCCGGATGCGCTGCAGCAGTGCCGCGTACCCGGCAGCGTCGAACGTGTCGGGCGCTCCCTTTCGCGCCCGACGCCCGAGGGTGGCCAGTACGTCGTTGGCGAGGTGAAAGCCGTCCATCGGAACCAGCGCGGCCAGACCCGACCCCAGCGACTCGACCACGTGTTCGGCCGCCGTCGACTTGCCCGCACCCGGCGCTCCGGCGAACCCGAGGATGCACCGACGGCCGCTCTCGGCCAGCCGGCGCGCATCGGCGACCACCTGCTCGAGGGTCACCCGCTCGGCCGCGACCTCGGCTGGCGCGATCTCGTTCGCCACGACCGGCTAGTTGTCGGTGTTGTTGCTGGTGCTGCGGCCGAGTCGCGACCCTGCTTCGGCGGCGGCGCTCGAGGCTTCGGCGAACTCCCGCTCGCTGCGTTCGAGCTGCGGGGCAAGAGCCTCGACAGCGTCGGCGAGCGTCAGACTCGTCGTGATGACCGTGATCTCCATGCCGAGGGCCGTGCCGAGAATGAGTTTCAGCGCCGGCACCTCGTGATCCCAGTCGGCGGTCGGCGTGCCGGCATCGTACGATGCACCGCGGCTCGTCAGCAGCACCGCCGGGCGCCCGGCCATCGGCTGAGTGGGTACATCGAACGGAGCAGTGACGGCCGGTACGTGGATGTAGTCGATCCACGCCTTCAGGCTCGACGGCACCGAGTAGTTGTAGAGCGGAGCCCCCACGAGCAGCACGTCGGCCGCCGTGAGTTCGCCGATCAGCTCGGCCTGCAGTGCTTCGGCCTCGGCAGAGGGGTTCGCGTAGGCCGGTCGCAGCCTCGGCGGCCAGTGCAGCGCAGCATCGGGCAGGTGCGGTAGCGGGTCGAGGTGCAGATCGCGGTGCACCACCGTGTTGGCCGTATCGGCCGCCAGCCACGCCTCCACGAATGTTCGGCCGAGGGCCCGGGAGCGTGACCGTTCAACGTCGGCCGATGAGTCGAGGTGCAGCAACTGTGCCATGCCCTCACGCTATACCTCCCGGCCGATCGGCGCGCCTCGCGGCGCCCGGCCGCGCTATCGAGCGGGCGTCATCACGAAGAACAGCGCACCCTGCGGGTCGGTCAGCCCGGCCACGCGCCCCACCCCGCCCACATCGAACGCCGGTGCCATCACGCCGGCACCCAGGTCGACCGCCCGTGCGAGCGCCGAATCGACGTCGGCGACCTCGAAATACAGCACCCACGCGTTCGGCAGCTCGGCGTCGAACTTCGCCATCACCCCCGCACTGCTGGTGCCGGCCACGAAGAGTTCGGTGTAGTCACCTGCCCCCTCCACCTCGGTGGGCTTCGCTTCGACTCCGAGTACAGACTCATAGAAGGGAGCTGCTGATGCGGAGTCGGGCACCCACAACTCGTTCCATACGATGGCACCCGGTTCGGCAACGATGCCCGACCCGATGTGCCCTGTCTCCTGCCACAGCCCGAACCGGGCCCCGAGCGGGTCGACCGCCATCGCCATGCGCCCCGACCCCGGAATCTCATCGACGGGGTAGAGCAGCGTTCCGCCTCCGTCACTCACCCGGGCCGCGGCGGCATCGGCATCGCTCACCGCGAAGTAGGTGTTCCAGGCCGGCCGGATGCCCGACCCCGCCTGCTCGTCGGCCAGCTGCATCAGCCCCGCCACGTTCCTGCCGTTCACCGTGGACATGTAGTACATCGCCGAGCTGTCGCCCATCGGCATCGGGTACCCGTCGAACCCCCAACCGAAGAGACCACCGTAGAACGCACGGGCCCCTTCGGAATCGGTCGTCATGAGATCGGCCCAGCAGGGCGCACCCTCCGGGTAGTCGCGCACGATCGGCATCGTGAACCTCCTTGTTCACACACAGCAAAGTGAACAGTGTCTACATATGCATAGCGCTCGTCATCTGCACGGCGCTCGTCGGCCGTGGGTCGGCGTCAGTTCACGACGTGCTCGAACACGATGCTCGTGCGCGTGGCCGCCACCGACGGGTGCGCCGACAGGTTCGACACCACGAATTCCCGCAGGTGATCGCTGTCGCGCGTGGCCACGTGGATGACGAAGTCTTCTGACCCGCCGAGAAAGAACAGCTGCACCACCTCGGTGAGCCCGCGAATCTCATCGCCGAACAGCGCGATGCTGTGCCGGGCACCCGACTTGATGCTCACACTGATGAGCGCCTGCAGGCTCAGCCCCAGCGCGGCGGGCGACGTGTGGGCGCTGTACCCCGTGATGACCCCGCGCTGCTCGAGCGCCCGTACCCGTGTGATGCACGTCGACTGCGCGATGCCCACGAGCTCGGCGAGCCTGCTGTTGGGCATGCGGGCGTTCTCTCTGAGCAACTCGACGATGCGCGCGTCGACCTCGTCGAGCGGGTCGACGGGCCCTTGAGCCCGCACATTCTTCGAAGCAACCATGGCAAAAGCCCCTCTCGGCCGCAGAATCTCACCTGTATCGCCCAGTCTCACGCAATTGCCTCGGAGTTTACCTGCATGAAACGAGCATTCCGCAGAATTGGTGCACGGCAGGCAGTGTTGCGAGCAGACGGAGACGAAGATGCGAGTTGGAATACCCACCGAGGTCAAGAACAACGAAGAGCGCGTCGCCATCACTCCGGCCGGTGTGCACGAGCTGGTGCGGCGCGGCCACGACGTCGTGGTGCAGTCGGGTGCCGGCGTCGGTTCGCGCATCAGCGATGACGACTACCGGGTTGCCGGGGCATCCATTCTGCCCACCGCAGACGAGGTCTGGATGAGCGCTGACCTGCTGCTCAAGGTCAAAGAGCCCGTCGCGAGCGAGTACGGGCGGTTGCGCCGGGGCCAGGTGCTCTTCACCTACCTGCACCTTGCCGCGTCGCGCGCCTGCACCGATGCGCTCGTCGCCTCCGGCACCACGGCCATCGCCTACGAGACCGTTCAGCTCGACAACCGGAGCCTTCCGTTGCTGTCGCCTATGAGCGAGGTGGCCGGGCGGCTCTCGGTTCAGGTGGGCGCGTACCACCTGATGAGCGCGGCCGGCGGTCGCGGCGTACTGCTCGGCGGTGTGCCGGGAACACGCAAGGCGAAGGTGGTCGTCATCGGTGGGGGAGTGGCGGGCGAGCACGCGGCAGCGAACGCGCTCGGCATGGGCGCCGATGTCACGGTGATCGACCTCTCGTTGCCGAGGCTGCGCGCGCTCGAAGCCCAGTTCGACGGGCGCATTCAGACCCGGGCATCGAGTGCCTACGAAATCGCGGCGCAGGTGCGCGAGGCCGACCTTGTCATCGGCTCCGTACTCATCCCCGGGGCGCAGGCGCCGAAGCTCGTCACCGATGCGATGGTGGCCGCCATGAAACCGGGTTCGGTGCTCGTCGACATTGCTATCGACCAGGGCGGCTGTTTCGAGGGCTCGCACCCCACCACGCACGACGACCCCATCTTCGCGGTGCACAACAGTGTCTACTACTGCGTAGCGAACATGCCGGGGGCGGTGCCCGAGACCTCGACCACGGCCCTCACCAACGCAACGCTGCCCTACGTTCTCACGCTTGCCGACCGGGGCTGGAAGGCCGCCATCGAGGCAGACCCTGCTCTTGCCCGCGGCCTCAATGTGCACGACGGTTCGGTGACGAACGCGCTCGTGGCGTCGGCACTCGGGCTGCCGTTCGTCTCGCCCGCGGTGGCCGCAGCTCTCGTCTGACGGCGTGGACTTACCTTTGGTCAGGCAACCAGCGGAAACCATTCGGGCAGAAGCTGTCGGTATGCGCCCAGAAACGCATCGACATCGTGGGGCTGGGGCGACCGCAGCCACGCGGTGATCGCCCCCACCGAGCCGTCGGCGATCATTCGGGTGGCCATCTGTGACAGCAGCCCGTCATCACGGGGGTTCGGCTGCGCCCCGGGTGCGCTGTTTTCGTAGTGATCGGCAATGACAATGGTGTGCTGCTCGAGCAGCAGGCGAATGGATGCTTCGAAATGCGCCGTCAGCATGGGGTGCAGACTCGCGCTGCCGCTGGTCTCACTGAGTCCCAGCAGGTACACGGCCGAATGCTCCTCGACGTGCAGCAGAACGGCTCGCGTGACCGCGGCGATGGCCGCACCGGCGTGCTGCGGGTCGGCACCCGACAGGTGCAGCTCGCGAAGCGCGTCGAGCTGTTCCCTCAATACAGCTTCGAGCAGGGCGGTGGGCGAGGCGGCGTGGTCGTAGAACGTACTGCGGTTCACTCCGGCGTACGATGCGACCTCTGACGCCAGCACCTCATTGGCCGGCCGGGCGGAGGCCAGATCGAGAATC
>NZ_JASJXO010000083.1:0-8865 GCF_035018625.1 Subtercola sp. RTI3
CTCTGCCACGGCGACATCACGACCACCGTCTTCGGGCTGCACGGGGAAGTACTCCAGCACGGGAAAACGAAACGGCTGTTCACGACCGCGCAAAAGGCCGCCATGGCCGCACGGGATGGCGGGTGTGTGTGGCCGGGCTGCGACCGGGGCCCGTCCTGGTGCGAAAGCCACCACGTCGATGACTGGAAACACCAAACCTACGCACCCGGGCGCACAGACATCGACAACGGAGCACTGCTGTGTCACTTCCACCACACACATGTGCATTCTTCTGAGTGGAAACTCGCCATGCAGAACGGCGTCCCCGTTTTGATCCCACCGAAAAGCATCGACTGGGAACAAACCCCCAGACCCTGCTCCCAAATCAGATCGAGACGACGCGGACCCCTCCCCACAACACCACTACCACCATGGGTCAGACAACCACGACCATACACAACCTGAGCACGACCCAGCTCTGACTCTGAGGAAGACTGGCCGGTGCACCCGACAATCAGTCGTGCGCTTGAATGGAGGGGTGAGTTCTTCCCTGATTTCTGACCTGAGACGCGATCTCATCACTTCCAACTTCAGCGTCGAGACGGTCAGCGACCTGTGGGGCGATGAGGCTGCGTCGGCGCTTCACAGGGGCCAGCGGCTTCCAGCACTGCGCGCGTTGCATTCTCGGCGAGCCGCATCGACAGCCCTTTCGCGTGCGGAAACCCTGGCCGCTCTCTTCGTTCTGAATGTGCCGGTGTCAGAAGTCGATGCAGATTCAGCCCTGCCGCAGCTGGGGGTCGAGGGTGCGCTCACACTCGAGCTTGTGCGACGGCTCGAGACGGGTGAGGTGAGTGCGCTGCTCGATTTGCGTCCGTACAGCTTCGTCGATGCGTTCGGCGCCGGGAGCTGGTGGATCCTTTCTGACCTCGGCGAGGTCGCGGTCGGCGGGCCGCTCAGCGTTGGGCATGTGCTCGGCGTGGGTGGGGCATCCACCACCCTCAGCGGGCTGATGATCAGTGAACCGGTGGAACGCGTACTCGACCTCGGTACGGGGTGCGGAATTCAGGCCATGCACGCGTCGCGCCACGCGCTCACGGTGGTCGCCACAGATATCTCTGAACGGGCGTTGTGGATCGCCGGGCTCAACGCCGAACTGAACGCAATAGACAACATCGAGTTTCGGCTGGGTAGTCTGTTCGACCCGGTGGAGGGCGAACGATTCGACCAGATCGTTTCTAACCCGCCGTTCGTGATCACTCCGCGCAGGCAGGGCGTGCCGTTGTACGAGTATCGCGATGGAGGCATGGTCGGTGATGCGTTGGTGTCGACAGTCATTCGTGGGTGCGAAGATCACCTCACCGACGGCGGTATCGCCCAGCTGCTGGCCAACTGGGAGTACACGGCCGAAACCGAAGGCCTCGACCGGGTCAAGGGATGGGTCGACGGCTCGTCGCTCGATGCGTGGGTGATTGAGCGCGAGCTTCAGGATGCTCCGCAGTACTCCGAGACGTGGATTCGTGATGGCGGCACCCGCCCCGGCACCCCTGAATTCGATGAGCTCTACGCCGCCTGGCTCGACGATTTCGATGCGCGCGCGGTCACCCAGGTGGGATTCGGGTACGTGCTGCTTCGCCGCCCGGTCGAATCGCCGACACCGGGGGCTCCCGCTCCGCTCCGTCGGTTCGAGCGTCTCGACGGCGCTCGGGGCTCGAACCCGTCGGGGCTCGGCCAGTACTTCGCGACGAGCCTCTCGGGCCACGACTGGCAGTCGTCGCGTTCAGATAAAGAGCTGCTCGCGTCAACCGTGACGTACGCCCCCGATGTGACTGAAGAACGGCATTACTGGCCGGGCCAGGAGAACCCTACGGTGATGACGCTGCGTCAGGGCTCAGGGTTCGCGCGAACGGTTTCGCTCGACACGGCACTGGCGGCGCTGGTTGGGGCCTGCGACGGCGACTTGACGATCGGCCAGATCTGCGGTGCCATCGCACACCTGCTTGAGGTCGATGAGGCTTCTTTGGTGGCCGATGTGCTGCCGCGGATGCGTTCGCTCATCGACGATGGGTTTCTGCTGCCAGCCTGATCGATGTCGAACGGCGAACAGGCGTCAGGCTGACGTGACGAGGTGGCGAGCGAAGAACTCGGTGCTTCGCTGCCAGGAGTCGTGTGCGGAATCCGGTCGGTAGGCGTGTGCGTTGGTGTCGTTGAAGAATGCGTGACCCGCACCCGGGTAGGTGACGGCCTCGAAGTCAACACCCGATTCGTGCATCTGTTCGGTGAGGGCGGGCAGAGCCCCGAAGAGGTTCAGGTCGTCTTCGCCCACGAAGTAGAGAACCGGGCACTCGATCTCGGCGAGAAGTTCGTTCGTCAAGTTGGCGTAGCCGTAGAAGGGGGCGCTCGCTTTCACCCGCGCGTCGGCGACGGCCAGGCTGAACGCGTAGCTTCCGCCGAAACAGAACCCGGTGACGCCGATGCGACCGTCGACGCCCGGTTGCTGTTCGAGGTAGTCGACGCAGGCGATCAGTTTGGTGATTGCGGCGGCGGCGAACTCGGGCGCCGCGATGGGGGCCATCAGTTCGCGAAGGCGCGGTTGGGCCGCGCTTCGCTCTTCGGGGTCGGCTGCGAAGAGTTGCCGTTGCAGGTCGGCGGCGACCTCGGCGGTCACACCGAGCCCGCCCATCAGATCGGGGGCCAGCGCGAGATACCCTTCGGCTGCGTAGCGGTCGGCGATCGTCGTGATGTGTTCAACGAGCCCCCACACCTCATGGATCACGACGATGGCACCGCGCCATTGGGCAGGGTCGCCGTCGGGCGTGGCCACGTAGGCGGTGAACGGATGCTCGGCGGCACTGAGTTCGACAGAACCAGTCATGCGGGGTGGGCCTTTCGGGCGGGAGGGCTGGCAGGCGGGCAGACGGGCAGACGGGCAGACGAGCAGGCGGGCAGAGGTACTGGGTTACTGCCCGGCCGCGCGCAGCAGCCGCAGGGCATCCCGCCGCTTCGCCTGCTCGATCGGGTCGGGTACCGGCAGTGAGGCGAGCAGGCGCTGAGTGTAGGGGTGCTTCGGGTCTCCGAGCACCTCTGCCCCCGTGCCCTCTTCTACGAGCTTGCCTTTGAACAGCACAGCGATGCGGTCGGCCAACAGGTCGACCACGGCCAGGTCGTGGCTGATGAACAGGGCCGCAAAGCCGAACTCCCGCTGAAGCTCAGCGAAGAGTTCAAGCACGCGGGCCTGAACAGAGACGTCGAGCGCCGAGGTGGGCTCGTCGGCGATGAGCAGTGCCGGTTCGAGCGCAATGGCCCGCGCGAGGCTCGCACGCTGGCGTTGACCGCCCGAGAGCTCGTGCGGATACCGATCGCCGTAGCTCTTCGGCAGCTGCACGGCCTCGAGCAGCTCGTCGACTCGTGTTCTCGCAGCTCGCGGGTCGCGGGCTCGGCCGTGGATGACCAGCGGCTCGGCCACGCACTCTGCGATCGTCAGCAGCGGATTGAAACTCGAGGCTGGGTCTTGAAAGACGAACCCGATGTTCGACCGCGTCTTCTTGAACACCCGCTCGCGAACGCCGTTCATCTCGTGGTCGAGAACCTTCAGCGAACCCCCGGTGACCCTGGTGAGCCCGCCGATGGCTCGGCCGATGGTGGTCTTACCTGACCCCGACTCACCGACCAACCCGAGCACCTCGCCCGCGCGAATCTCGAAGCTCACACCGTCGACGGCAACGAACCCGCCGCGGCCGAGCCGCCCGGGGTATTCGATTCGCAGATCGGTTGCGACGACCACAGGGGCCGTGCTCTGCCACGACTGCTCGCGACCTGATGCCCGCTCGGCCGTCTGCAACGCGCCCTGGCCGATGTGCGGCACCGACGCGAGCAACTTCTTGGTGTAGTCGTTCTGCGGGTTCGAGAAGAGTGTCACGGCGTCGGCCTCTTCGACCACCTTGCCTTCGTACATGACTGCGACCCGATCGGCGAGGTCGGCGACGACACCCATGTTGTGCGTGATCAACACAATGGCCGTACCAAACTCGTCGCGGCACCGCCGCAGAAGGTCGAGAATCTCGGCCTGCACGGTGACATCGAGCGCCGTGGTGGGCTCGTCGGCGACGATCAGCCCCGGATCGAGCACCAGCGCTTGCGCAATGACCACGCGCTGCTTCTGCCCGCCAGAGAACTGGTGCGGGTAGTAGTTGACCCGCGTCTCGGGGTCGGGAATGCCCACCTTCCGCAGAATGTCGATGGCCTTCGCTTTGGCCGCGGAGCGCGAGATCTTCGAGTGCGCCCGCAACCCCTCCATGATCTGCCAGCCCACCGTGTACACCGGGTTCAGCGCTGTCGAGGGCTCTTGAAACACCATCGACACGTCTGAGCCCCGGATGCCCCGCAGCTGTTTCTTCGTGAGAGTGAGCACATCGTTCGAGTCGGTTCCCGCGCGGTTCGACAGCACGATGGCTCCGCGCGCAGTAGCCGTCTCGGGCAGCAAGCCCAGGATCGTCTTCGCGGTCACGGTCTTGCCCGAACCGCTCTCGCCGACGATAGCCAGTACTTCGCCGGCGGCGACGCTGAGACTGACGCCGTCGACCGCCTTGATGGCACCGGCATCGGTGGAGAATGACACCTCGAGGTTGCGGATCGACACGACAGGAGCCTTGGAGGCGGCGGTTGCGGTGCCGATGTGTGCGGGGGAGCGTGCGGGTACGGGGCTATCGGTCACGATCGGCCTCACCTTCGGTGTCTTCGAGGCCGGCGAGTCCGGCGGGGCCCGCGGTAAGGGTTCCGCCGGGTACGACAGAGGTCTGTGCCACATCTCCCGACGCCGCAGAGACGGCGCGCCGACCACGCAGCCGTGGGTCGGCGAGGTCGTTCAGACTCTCGCCCACGAGGGTGACGCCGAGTACCGAGAGCACGATGGCGAGCCCGGGGAACACCGCCGTCCACCAGATTCCGCTGGTGACGTCGGAGAGCGACTTGTTGAGGTCAAAGCCCCACTCCGCCGCGGCCGTCGGCTCGATGCCGAACCCCAGAAACCCGAGGCCAGCCAGCGTGAGAACCGCCTCTGAGGCATTCAACGTGAAGATCAGCGGCAGCGTTCGGGTCGAATTGCGAAGGACGTGTCGGAACATGATGCGTGTGTTCGACGCACCGATGACCTTCGCCGACTCGACGAACGCCTCACCCTTGATGCGCACGGTCTCTGACCGGATGACCCGGAAGTACTGCGGAATGTAGACCACTGTGATGGAGATGGCCGCCGCGAGAATGCCGCCGTACAGGTTCGACTGGCCGCCCGAGATGACAATCGACATCACGATGGCGAGCAGCAACGACGGAAACGCGTAGATCGCGTCGGCCAGAACCACGAGGATTCGGTCGAGCCAACCGCCGAAGTACCCCGAAACGAGGCCGAGGAAGACCCCGAGGAAGATCGACAGGATGATCGCCACGACCATCACCTCGAGCGCGGTCTGAGCGCCCCAGATGACGCGGGAGAATACGTCGTACCCGCCCACGGTCGTTCCCCAGATGTGCGAACCGCCGGGAGCGAGCTGGGCACCGAACGGACCGTTGTCGTCGCGCAACTGAGAGAAGCCGTAGGGAGCGATGAACTGGGCGAAGACCGCGCAGATGACGAACACGGCTGTGATGATGAGGCCGATGACGAGCATGCCGCGCTGGAGCCCAACGCTCTGGCGCAGCTGGTGCACGACGGGCAGACGGGAGAACAGGCTCTGTTTCGGCGGCCGGGTGGCTTTCGTTGCCGGTGACGCGGTCGGCCCGCCTGCGGTCTCGGGTGCTGTTGTTGGTGCACTCACGATCAGTACCTCACCCTCGGGTCGATGAGCGCCGCAATGATGTCGACGATGAAGTTTGTCACGGCCACGATCACAGCCAGTAGCGCGACGATGCCCTGCACGGCGACGAAGTCGCGCGCGGCAAGGTACTGCGCGAGCTGGAACCCGAGGCCCTTCCACTCGAAGGTCGACTCCGTGAGCACCGCGCCGCCCAGCAGCAGCGCGATCTGCAGGCCGATGACGGTGATGATGGGTATCAGCGCCGGCTTGTACGCGTGCCGGCGAACCAGCCGATACTCGCTCACGCCGCGCGAACGTGCCGCGTCGACGTAGTCGGTCGAGAGCGTACCGATGACGTTCGTGCGCACCAACCGCAGAAAGACCCCGGCTGTGAGCAGCCCGAGCGCGATGGCGGGCAGCACCGCGTGAGTCAGAACGTCGCCGATGACGGCCGGGTCACCGGTCTGAAACGCGTCGATGAGGTAGATGCCGGTTCGGTTCGGCAGGTCTTGCATCTCGAACTCCGAACTCGTGGTGGCTCGGCCCGCGACGGGCAGAACGTTCAACCACACGGCGAAGATGAGCTTCAGCAGAATGCCGGCGAAGAAGACAGGAGTGGCGTAACAGAGAATGGCGAAGACGCGCAGTGCGGCATCCTGACCCTTGTCACGAAAGTAGGCGGCGAGCATGCCCAGCGGAATGCCCACGATGAACGCCACGATGAGGGCGTAGAACGCCAGCTCGAGGGTTGCTACGCCATAGGTGGCGAGAATTTCGGTGATGGGCCGGTTGTCGCTGATGCTGGTGCCGAAGTTGCCCGTGACGATCTGGCCGAGGTACTCGAAGTACTGCACCAGGATGGGCCGGTCGTAGCCGGCTGCATGGATGCGCTCCTGCAGTTGTGCGCCGCTGAGACGGCCGCCCAGGGCCGCGGTGATCGGGTCGCCCGTCGCCCGCATGAGAAAGAAGACCAGGGTCACCAGGATGAAGATGGTGGGAATGATGAGCAGGAAGCGAATGACGATGTAGCGACCGAGGCCTCCGCCGGAGGCCTTGCTCTTCGCAACGGGTGAAGCGGGGGAGGCCGGAGGTACCGGGGGTACCAGGGCCTGGGCGGTCGCTGTCATGGATGCCAATCGTCAGTGAAGGGTAGTGCTGTGCAGGTGATCGCTGTGCGGTGGTGCAGATTCTGGAACTCTTATGGCCCAGTGGGCCTGTGTGAGGGGGCGGCCCGTCGAAACGAGCCGCCCCCTCGGTGAAGCGATTCTAGCTAACGACTAGCCCTTCGTGAGCGCCGCGTAACGGAACTTGAACGACGCGTCGAGCGTGTCGGAGGCCCCGTTGACGGTCGAACCGACCACGGCAACCTGCGCGCCCTGCAGATAGGGGATCGTCGACAGATCGGCAGCGACTTTCGCCTGGATGTCTTGGATCTCTGTCGTGCGGGCAGCCGAATCGGTCTCGCCGACCTGCTTCGTGATCTCGTCTTGCACCGCAGTGTTGTTGTAGTGGTTGGCGAGGAAGCTGTCGGCCGAGAAGAACGGGGTCAGGTAGTTGTCGGCGTCGGAGTAGTCGGGGAACCAGCCGAGCTGGTACTCCGGGTAGACGTCTTTCGTACGGTCTTTGGAGTACTGCACGTAGTCGGTCGTCTGCAGGTTGACCGTGAACAGGCCGCTCGACTCGAGCTGGTCTTTGATGAGCGCATACTCATCGCCTGACGACGGGCCGTAGTGCTCGGAGACGTACTGAAGGTTCAAGACGATCTTGTCGGTGACGCCGGCTGCGGCCAGGGTGGCCTTCGCCTTGTCGAGGCTGGGCTTGCCCGAACCGTCGCCGTAGAGGTCTTTCAGTACGGTGGTGGCACCGGTCAGACCCGCGGGAACGTAGGAGTACAGCGGCGTGTAGGTGCCCTTGTAGACCTGCGAGGCGATGGCGTCACGGTCGATGAGGTCGGCGACGGCCTTGCGCACGGCGAGTGCCTTGGCGGGGTCGGCGTCGGCCGTGGTGGCGCCGAACGGCTGGGTGTTGAAGTTGAACACGATGTAGCGGATCTCGCCGCCGGGACCGTCGACGACCTTGACCTTGTTGTTCGTGCTCAGGTCGGCCACGTCGGTCGCCGACAGGCTGCGGAACGCGACGTCGATGTTGTTCTGTTGGATGTCGAGCTTCAGGTTGGCAGACTCGGCGTAGTACTTCACATTGACCGTCTTGGTCTTCGCGGCGCCCAGCAGACCCTGGTAGTTCGGGTTCGCCACGTACTGAATAGTGTTGTTGAAGTCGTAGCTCTTGATCATGTACTGGCCGGCGAAGGCGTTGCCCTTGACGATGTCGGCGTCGGAGGTGAGCGCAGTGGCCGAGAAGACCTGCTCATCGACGATGGGGCCGGCCGGGCTCGAGAGCACCTGCGGGAAGGTCTGGTCGTTTGCCGCCTTCAGCGTGAAGACCACGGTGGTGGGGTCGGGAGCCGCAGTGCTGGCGAGGTTGCCAAGCAGTGACGACGGGCCGTTCTGGTCGGCGATGGCCAGTTGGCGGTCGAAGCTGAACTTGACGTCAGAGGAGGTGAGGTCGTCGCCGTTGGCGAACTTCAGGCCGCTCTTGAGTTTCACCGTGTACTGGGTGGGTGTGGTGAATGTGGCCGACTCGGCGATGTCGGGTTTGACGTCGGGGCTGCCGTAGGGGGTGTTCATCAGGAACGGGTAGACCTGATTCATCACGGCGAACGAACCGTTGTCGTACGAACCGGCCGGGTCGATGGTGGTGATCTTGTCGGTGGTGCCGATGGTGATCGAGCTGGCTGCGGAGCCGGTCGACGATGAGTTGTTCGAGTTGCCTGAGCAACCGGCGAGCACGAGCGCCGAGGCGGCGAGCCCTGCGGCTACACCGACCAGTCGCTTTTTGGTGAATGCGGACGACATGGACGTCTACCTCTTTCAGTTTGCTGTTTGCTGTGTAACCAGTCTTAACACACCGAAAGCGAGGCAAAGTTCAATTCGCCGAAATGTTTACAGCAACGCAATGAATGGATGCACAGCGAAAGGGCCCCGACGGTTTTCGTCGGGGCCCTTCAGCTGTGGTGCGAGGGTGGTGCGTGGTGCGG